>JBMOME010000094.1:0-16274 GCA_049323095.1 Thermodesulfobacteriota bacterium | reverse complement strand
ATCCTACCTTGCGAGGTCCCATCTGTTCTGGCAAGAACTTTCCCCATTTTCACTTCCCCCAAACTATAACCACCCCCCATTACTCATCAAATCATTACTCACCCTTCATTTATTGGGGAATGTCCTGTAATGTCCGATTGCGAAAAGGCACCCGTCGGGCTTTGGTAGGTGCCGGCCTCCGTGCCGGCACATTTTTCGCAAACAAATCAAATAGCTCGGGCCGGCAGAGCCTGCCCCGGACTCGATCCGGGGGACGCCGGCCGCTACCGGTGTTTTCAGAGCGCGGGCGGTGCAAGAGACCAACCATTGTGCCAACTGCCGTAGGAGATCACGCTTTACCAGCCAGCCTACTTTTGGCAAAGACTATAGTCGAGACTTAATGCTATATTGCCGGCCACCGAGAAAAGGAGGTCGGCCGGTTCCGTGCCAAAGCTCTGCGTCATCATAGCGCTGCTCCTCTTGGCGATCCCCGCGTACGCCGCAGAGAAGAAGAGCTGCGCGGCCATGCAAAAGGAGCTCAGCCGTCTCCGAACCGAGTACCACGAATACGCCTCAGGCTCGGACAAAGCATCTGGAGAGATCTCCTTTGATAAGCTTTCCGAGATGCTCGACGAAATAATCAAACTGAAACAGGAAATGCGCGACACCGACTGCAAGATCCGGCCGAGAAAACAGGACGTCAAGACAAAACGATAGAAGACCTTTGTAGCCGGCACACGCCGCGAAGCGGTTTTCGAAATCGGAGAGAAGTATGAGCGAGGAAGGCATTCTTACCGCCGCGCGAGTGCTCCACGAGGCTCAGCGAGTGGTAGTCTTTACCGGCGCGGGGATCTCTACTGAATCGGGTATTCCTGACTTCCGATCCCCTGGCGGCATCTGGTCGCGGTACAACCAAGACGACTTGACCTACCAGAAGTTCCGCTCGCACGAAAAGTACCGCAAACTCTATTGGGAATATGATCGGGCCCGGTACCCGGCGATGCGCGACGCGGAACCCAACGCAGCTCACCGCGCAGTGGTAGAGATCGAGAAGACCGGTAAACTAGCAGCTCTGATAACTCAAAACATTGATGGGCTGCATCAGAAAGCGGGTAGCTCTCGCGAGAAGACCTTTGAGCTGCACGGCACGGTGAAGGAAGTCACGTGCCTCGATTGCCATCGCTGCTGGGATCGGGACGAGATCACCAGAAAGATGGAAGCCGAGGGAATCGAAGTTCCGTATTGCGAGCACTGCGGCGGTCCGCTGAAATGTGCCACCATCGCATTCGGCCAGTCTCTACCCGCGGATGTACTGGAACAGTCATTCCTTCATGCACGAAACTGCGATCTTTTTCTGACCATTGGGTCGTCACTGGTGGTACAGCCCGCGGCCATGCTCCCGATAGAAGCCAAACGTAGCGGCGCACGGCTTGTTCTCATCAACTTATCCGAAACACCATACGACCGCATAATGGACGTGATCCTGCACGGCTTGGCCGGCCCCACAACGGAAGCAGTTATGCAGGCGTTCCGGAAGCTGGAAGAGGCTAAGGCCAGCGTCGTTCCAAGGGCATGAGGCCTTCAGGATTGGCACAAGATTGCCCCTTTCTCCTCGTTTCCAAGGAGTGAAGGGGCAATCCGAAGAAGATCGTATAGTGGGGTAATCGACTCGAGAGAGGATTAACGTTTGGAGAACTGGAAGCTGGCCCGTGCTCCGCGCTTTCCGTACTTCTTGCGCTCTTTGACCCGCGCGTCTCTGGTGAGGAAGCCCGCGGATTTCAGGACTGAGCGATAGGATGGGTCGATTTCCAGTAGAGCTTTGCTGATCCCGTGCTTCAAGGCGCCTGCCTGGCCTGAAAGGCCTCCGCCATGCACCGTTACCGATGCATCGAAGCGACCGGCTGTCTGCGTGAGCTCAAAGGGCTGCAGGATGATCATGCGGGAAGTCTGCCGGCCGAAATACTCGTCCACGGGACGCCCGTTAACCACTATCTTACCGTTTCCCGGCTTCAGCCTCACACGTGCTATGGCGCTTTTTCTCTTACCGGTCGCATAGAAGTATTGCTGTTCCATTCCGCTCTCCAGGATTAGAACCGATGAACTTGAGGCTGCTGAGCCTCATGGGGGTGCTGGTCGCCCGCGTAAACCTTGAGCTTCTTTAATTGGGCTCGACCGAGTGAGTTCTTGGGGAGCATTCCCCTGACCGCGAGCCAGAACATGCGTTCGGGCTTCTCCTTGATCATTTTTTCCGCTTTGGTGGACTTCAGGCCCCCGGGATAGAAGCTGTGTTGGTAGTAGGTCTTCTGCTGGAGCTTCCTTCCTGTGAGACGCACTTTGGCCGCGTTGATGACCACGACGAAGTCTCCGGAATCCATGTGCGTTGCAAACTGGGGCTTATGTTTGCCCCTGAGCAATCGCGCGGCCTCGACCGCGACGCGGCCAAGAACCATATCCTTGGCGTCAATGAGCAGCCATTTTCGATCCACTTCCCCTTGGCGCGGGGTCCAGGTCTTCATGAGACACCTCTTTGCATACGTAAACTTTGTTGTTTAGCAGCTTACGAGGCTCATGTCAAGGCGGCCGCCCGTTCAGAAATGTAAGGGTTCGGCTACGTGCGGGAGTCAGGTGCATTCTACCTGTCATTGCGAGGACCCCGGACTCGATCCGGGGGACGAAGCAATCTCCTCTTTTAAAGGTTGAGAGATTGCTTCGCTGCGCTCGCAATGACACTCTCTCCCACGTTTAACCGAATGGTAACGTCAGAAATTCTCGTACAGCGACCGTTGCACATGCGTAATGAGGTCGCGAATCATTTCAGATATGGCCCTGCGCCTATTGGTCAGCGTCTCTGACACAGTGTCCGAAACAAGGTACGTCAGAGATGAGGAAAGAGTCTTTTCCCACAGGATTTTCTTGTTGTCCGCGCGCGCCAGGCTGCACGCGATGCGTAGGGTCCCGTTGCGTGTGAGTTCTTTCCCTTCCGCGGTGTACGCGGGTGGGGTCTCCTCGTACGAAGAGATGACCGTGTTGAGGATCACGTCTCCGCCGCTCCGGACCGGCTTGAGCCTGGTTCCGACGGCAAATTCCGTGCGGAGATCGTTGGTCAGCTCGGTTTCTATTCCGGTAATGGTTGTCTTGTTGATTGCGCTCCTCACCTCGATGGTCCGGATGTCACGAGGGAAGGGGGTGTCGTCAGGAGCGCCGCTGAATCGATAGCCACAGCCTCCCAGCGCCAGAAGGCCCACCAGTGCGGAACAAAGGAGCCTTTGTCTCGTACAGAGCCGAGGTCCTAGGCCGGTTCGATTCTTACCCTGGATCACGTCAACGTTCCCCACTACGGAAACGTCCTTCCTAAACCTGAATACCAGTTAGCACGCATCCTTCGCACGCAAACTCGTATCATCGACGCTGCATTCCCAGCTCCAGAGAACTGGGCGCTAAAGAGGCTCATGGCTCAATCGATCAGTAATTGCTAGCCCCAGTAGGGGCGCACGGCCGTGCGCCCCTACCATAAAACTCCTTTGGCCTCTTCTCCAAAAAGTCATAGTTTCGGCGGTAGGTACGGGGTCATTTTTCAGCCCACGACCAGGTTCATGATCCTTCCCGGAACGTACACCGCCTTACGTAGCGTCTTTCCTTCAACGAATTTTTGCACATTCGGCTCGGCCAACGATTTTTCCCGTACCAGATCCTCAGCCGCGTCCACAGGCACCCTGATTTCGCCTCGTTTCTTGCCGTTGACCTGAACAACGATGAGCATCTCGTCTTCTGTCAGAAACTCCGAATCAAAAGCGGGCCAGGTGATCCGAACCATGCCCGGGTTTCCACCGAGAGCCTCCCAGAGTTCTTCCGCTACGTGAGGCACAAACGGCGAGAGCAGCACCGCGGTGGTTCGCAGAGCCTCCATCATGGCCTCGGCCACGTCAGGCGCCTGGTCGGCTTCATCGGAAGTGACCTTCATCAATTCATTGGTCATTTCCATGATCGCAGCGATGGCAGTGTTGAAATGGAATCGGTTCTCGATATCTTCCGTAACTCTTTTGATGGTCCTATGGGTGACTCGCCTGACCGCACGGGCCCGTTCCGAATAGGGCCCCTCATGTGGCACGATTTTGCGGTCTTTGTGCTGCTGAACGAGGTTCCAGACACGATTGAGGAAGCGATACGCACCTTCCACGCCTTCTGCGGTCCAATCTAGATCGCGCTCCGGAGGAGATGCAAAAAGGCAGAAGAGCCTCACCGTATCCGCGCCGTACCGCCCGACAAGCTCCTCGGGATCCACCACGTTTCCTTTGGACTTGGACATCTTCGCGCCGTCTTTGATGACCATGCCCTGGGTGAGCAGATTGGTGAACGGTTCATCGCTCTCTTTAATCTTTAAGTCTCTCAGGACTTTGGTGAAGAACCGAGAGTAGAGCAGGTGCAGGATCGCATGCTCGATCCCGCCGATATACTGATCCACCGGCAACCAGTATGCGACCGCTTCCTTGTCGATGATACCTTTGTCGTAGCGCGGGCACGCGTACCTGTCGAAGTACCACGAGGACTCCACAAACGTGTCCATAGTGTCGGTTTCGCGGCGAGCAGGCTTTTTGCACTTCGGACAAGGGACGTTCACCCACCAGTCCAAGTCCGGCAGCGGCGAACGCCCGCTTTCAGGAAACTCGATGTCAGTGGGAAGAACCACGGGCAAGGCATTATCCGGAACCGGCACCGCTCCACAATCCGGGCAATGCACGATAGGGATGGGGGCGCCCCAGTATCTTTGCCGGGATATACCCCAGTCTCTGATGCGGTAGTTCACGGTAGGACCGCCTCTGCCTTCTGACGCGAGCTTTTCCGAGATCCCTTTCATGGCCTGCACATTGGCCGTGCCGTTGAACTCACCGGAATTGACCAGCGTGCCCTGGTCCACGTACGCCTCGGTCATGGTCTCAGGACTAAGCTTCTCTCCATCGGGCTGGATCACCACAACGATATCCAGACCGTACTTCTTGGCAAACTCGAAATCCCGCTGATCGTGGGCAGGGACTGCCATGACCGCGCCTGTTCCGTAATCGTACAGGACGAAGTTCGCGACCCAAATGGGCATTTTCCGCGAGGTGAGCGGATTAACACAATACGCCCCGGTGAATACTCCTTCCTTTTCAGCTTCTTCGCCGGTTCGAGCATCCCAATCCTGAGTCAGCACTCGATTGACGAACTCCCGCACGTTCTTTTCCTGCGGCGTGCCCCGAGAAAGTTGCAAACAGAGCGGATGCTCCGGCGCGAGGCTCATGAAGGTCGCACCGTACAAGGTGTCAGGCCGGGTGGTGAAGACCTCGATCGCGGAATCGCCGTTTGCCATGGGGAAGAGGATACGAGCCCCCTCGCTGCGGCCGATCCAGTTGCGTTGCATGGTGAGGACCCGTTCGGGCCAGCCGGTTAGTTTATCGCACCAGTCCAGTAGTTCCTGAGCGTACTGGGTGATCTTGAAGAACCAGCCCTCCTGTTCGCGCTGCACTACCGGTGTCCCGCATCGCCAGCACGCGCCTGCTTCAACCTGTTCGTTGGCGAGCACTGTCGCGCACGGTTCACAGTAGTTGACGATCGATTTCTTTCTGTATACGAGCCCCTTTTCCATCATTCTGATGAATAGCCACTGCTCCCACCGGTAATACTCAGGATGACACGTTGCGAGCTCGCGATCCCAATCGTATGAGTAGCCCAGGCGTTTGAGCTGACGGCGCATCTCTCGGATGTTCTGCATGGTCCAGACCGCAGGATGCACCCCGTGCTTTATCGCGGCGTTCTCCGCAGGCATTCCGAACGCGTCCCAGCCCATGGGATGGATCACGTTGTAACCCCTCATCATCTTGAAGCGAGCAACCACGTCACCGATGCAATAGTTGCGCACATGACCCATGTGCAGGCTGCCCGAGGGATAGGGGAACATTTCCAGCACGTAGTACTTCCGGAGGTTACGATCCACTTCAACTTTGAAGAGCTTTTCTAGCTCCCAGAATTCCTGCCACTTCTTTTCGACGGCTTCGGGATTGTATTTTTTTTCCATAGCTCCTCCGCCCGCCTGAGCGAGCGCGGCAATCGCTCTCTTCTAACACAGGGATTGAGGCTGTTCAACGGCTTTCGAGCTTGACGCTTATGCTCCGGCATTCTATGGTTATAAATTCGGGTTCGGCCACACGAACGGGCCATTGGCCCAAAAAACGAGAGCTCGTATACAAGCCCATCAAGGGCTCAACCTAGAGGCCGCAGCATGACGCAAGAATACTCTGTCAGTCCCGAAGGGGAACTCTTCCCGCTGCCGACCGAGGCGGATTACCGAACGGAATTCCAGCGACTGCAAAAGCTCGTCCAGGAACAACGAGACCACGGGCGCGAGATCGTGGTGGTGGTCGGCGTCGGTTTTGTAGGGGCAGTGATGGCCGCAGTGATCGCGGACTCCACCGACGCATCGGGAAAGCCGCTGAAGTTTGTCATCGGAATGCAACGCCCCAGTGTTCGAAGCTTCTGGAAGATCCCTTTGATCAATCGGGGCGTGGCGCCTATGAAGTCCGAAGATCCTGAAGTTCCCAGAATTATTAACCGGTGCGTGAACGAAAGGAAAAACCTCACTGCGTCATTTACGTACGAATCCCTAAGCCTTGCAGATGTGGTGGTCGTGGACGTGCAGTGCGACTTTATCAAGGAGAGCATCAACGACGCGAGCACGGGCTACGTGCAAATGAGGGATCTGGAAAAGGCACTGGAAATTATCGGCGACACGATTCCGCCCGCCGCACTGGTGCTCATCGAAACCACGGTCCCACCAGGAACTACCGAACAGGTCGCTTACCCGCTTATCAAGAAGGCTTTCCGAAAGCGAGGCATTGAGACCGAGCCCCTGTTGGCGCATAGCTATGAGCGGGTCATGCCCGGCCGGCAGTACGTGGACTCCATTCGCAAATTTTGGCGGGTCTGCAGCGGAATCAACACGGAATCTCAGGAACGAGTGGTGAAGTTCCTTTCTGAAATCATAGACGTGGAGCATTTCCCGCTGACTGTGCTCGATCGACCCATCGAGTCGGAGACCGCGAAAATCGTGGAAAACAGCTACCGCGCGACCACCTTGGCGTTCCTCAACGAGTGGAGCCTCTTCGCGGAACGCAACGGCGTGGACCTGGTGAAGGTGATTAACTGCATCAAGGTGCGACCCACCCATTCCAACATCATATTTCCAGGACCGGGAATCGGTGGATACTGCCTTCCCAAGGACGGAGCGCTGGCTGTTTGGGCATACAAGCATCTTATGGGTTTCGAAGACGACCTGTTCCAGATCACTCCCCAAGCCATCAATATTAACGACACCAGGGCGTTGCACGTTCCGGAGCTTGCCCGGGATGCGCTGCGAAACATGGGACGATACATCGCCGCGTCAAAGGTCGCGCTTCTTGGCGCAGCCTATCGCGAAGACGTTGGAGACACGAGGTATAGCGGCTCGGAGCTCATCGTGCGCCGATTAGTGGACATGGGAGCAGAGGTGAGTGTCCACGACCCGTATGTAGACAATTGGTGGGAATTCGAGGCTCAGGACACCTATCCGGCCCCAGGCAAGAGCCGCGCCCGCTTTTTCCGGCACCAGAGCAAGCTCAAATCGTTACGCATAGAACCCGACCTGAACAGCGCACTCCGCGACGCGGACGTGATCATATTCGCGGTAAAACATGAGCAATTCCTCGAATTGGTGCCGGATCAGGTGGTGGAAGCCGCGGGGGGACCAGTGGCCGTTATTGATTGCTTCGGCATCCTGGATGACAACAAGATCCGAAGATACTTCGAACTGGGATGCGAGGTGAAAGGGCTCGGCCGCGGCCATATTAATAGGCTGAAAAAGCTTTTCAAGAAATCGTGACCGTAATTGCAGACCCGCGCGCCGCGGAAAGAGGAGTCTATAGAAATGCCCCAACTTTTCGAGAAAACAGCGATAAAGTCTCTGGAACTTAAGAATAGATCGGTCCGAAGCGCAACCTGGTCCGGGGTGGGCGATCTGCGGGGGTACCTCACCGACAGAGGAGTCGAGTTCTATCGCGAGTTGGCCGCCGGAGGCGTGGGACTGATTGTGACGGGGTTCCAGTACGTGATGCCCAACGGCGTGGCGATGCGATACCAGCTCGGAAACTACGATGACGCGCAGATTAAGGGTCTCAGCCGGTTGTGTGACGCGATTCACTCGCAAAACTGCCCGGTAGTCGCCCAGTTGGTTCACACAGGCGCGAAGGCAAATCCCGATTTGTTCCCCAAGGCCGGCGATTTGTGGGGGCCGTCGGCAGTACCCGATCCGATGACCGGGCGGACCCCCAAGGAAATGACTCCGAGCGAGATCGCGCAGCTGGTCCAGGCGTATGCCGCGGCTGCCGCGCGGTGCAAGAAAGCCGGTTTCGACGGCGTACAGCTCCACGGTGCGCATGGGTACGGTATTAATCAGTTCCTATCCGGCGCGGCAAACCGGCGCGGTGACCGCTACGGAGGAGACATACGCAATCGTTATCGCTTCCTGGGAGAAGTTCTGGAGGCTGTGAGGGCCGCGGTGGGAGAGGATTTTCCCGTTATGATAAAGCTGAGCGGGAACGATTTTTTCCAAGGAGGGCTGACCGCTGAGGAGTCTCTTTATGTGGGCCGTTGTTTGTCCCAGGATGGCATTGACGCGATAGAAGTTAGCGGAGGAAGCCGAGCCTCGGAAAACGGTATGATTCCTTCTCGCCTGAGAATTCGGTGTCAAGAAGATGAAGCGTACTTGGCGGATTTGGCCGCGCGCTTCAAGGAAACAGTGCCGGTGCCGGTCATAACGGTTGGAGGAATACGATCTCCGAAGGTGATCTCGCGTGTCCTCAACGAGGGCAAGGCTGACTACATAGCCATGTGCCGGCCGTTCATTCGAGAACCTCATCTCATTCGCAGGTGGGAAGCTGGCGATCTAAAGAAGGCAACGTGCATCTCGTGCAATCAGTGTTTGGATGCCGGAATGGAAGGGAACGGGGTGTACTGCAAGGTGGAGCAAAGACGCAAGGCGAAGAAGAAGCCGTAATTCCAATGCGCTTGCATCCGAGTAGGGATGCCGGCCACCGGGGTTCGCGGCCACGATGTTGCGGTAGGGGCCGGCGTCCCCCGGATCGAGTCCGGGGCAGGCTCTGCCGGCCCGAGCTGGTTGATATTTTTAAGAAAAATGTGCCGGCACGGAGGCCGGCACCTACCAAAGCCCAAGCGGCATTCGGACATTATTTTTGACACTTTGCTATAATCTTCCGATTATTCTAGACGATTGGCTGTATTCAGCAGCGTCTTCCACATGGAAGCCTGTCGCGGGGGGCTGGCGAATTCGTCGAGCGGACAAAGGTCATGATTCAGTTCGGGATTTGAGCTCTTAGATCTATCCAAAGCCTTGCAGTCGGCTAATCTGTCTCGCAGCATGGACACCACGGCTTCGCCGAGATACGCTCTCGTTTCAGGCGAATTGAGCCGGGCCAGCCACGCGGTAGAATCAATTTGAAGTGGGTCTCTGCTTCCCACAAGAATATTTCTGAAGTCCAGCACGTGAGGGAACGCGGCCGCGAAGCTTGCGCGAATGCGCGGGGTCGGGACCCACTGACACATGATGCCCCCGGGCTTGAGTCTTGCTGCACAGAGTCGGAAGAATTCGACGGAGTATATGTTGCCGCAGTACGCGCTCATTGGTACCAAAGGATCCGCCTGTATCACATCATAAGTTTTGCTCCCCAGATTAAGAGCCTTCCTGCCATCCTCGATTACCAGGTCCACGCGCGGATCCCCGATGAATGAGAGCAGTGACCGATAGGAGTGTTCGCGTGCAAGTCTTTGCAGGAGCTTCATCTCGCCGGAACGAAGCTCGAACACAGTCACGCTTTGCGTGTCTTTACGGAAGCCCACAGACCACGCGGTGTCACCCGATCCAAGACCGATAATGGCTACTTCGCGCGGCGATGGGTGCAAGAGCGCAGGCAAGGCTCCAAACTCGCTGTGGGAGCCTCCAAATGGCAAACTGCTATGCCAGCGGCCGTCCACGAAGACGTCATGCCCGTCGCGTTTTGGGACCAAAGCCACCACTCCCGTGGCATCCTCTGAAATCATGAGCCCAGGCTGGTCGCCGTGCAGGCGAGTCCACAAAGAGCCCTGTCCTGGCACGAGCAAGATGACAGCCACGAAAATGGGGGCAAGAGCAGTCGGCAGGGAACGGAATCCGTATGCACACAATCCGACAATTCCAAAGACCAGCATCAAGCCCAACAGAACTCTCAGCGTTTCCGCGGTGCCCAAGAGTTCCAAGCCGATCAATCCCACCACCAGGCTCCCTGCCGCACACCCCGTGATGTTCGCGGCCTGAAGCACGCCGACTTTCCAGCCGCTCGACACCCGGTCATCCTGGACGCCGCGCTGCAGGATCGCGAAGGAGACGCCCATAATCACCGTGGGAACCGCGTACAGGATAAGCGGAAGCACCACATAGAGCCGGAACATATTCATGAGGGCTTCCCGCGTCAAACCTAGTGCGAAGGGATCGAGTAGTCTCCAATATTCCACCAAGGGCTGCAACACAGGAAAGCTAGATGGAACAAAGGTCACAGCTATTATCGCGGCGGCTGCAAAAATACCGAGCAGCGTCTGACAAACCAGGAAAGCCATGAGCGGGCGCTTTATGCGCATCGCCAGATGCCCTCCGAACATGCTTCCCGCAGCCAGGCCACACAGAAAGACCGACAAAAAGGTGCCATAATTGAACGCGGTCGATTTGCCGGCCACATCCATGAGCCGAAACCAGATTATTTCAAGCCCGATCGCGCAAAAGCCGCTCAGCCCGTACAGCATGGCCCACATCGCAAACGGCCGGCGGCCGGGAGCTTCAATTCCTGGAACGTCACGAAATCGGGTTCTTGCAGCTTTTGGCTGGCCGGTGGTGGATTCATAAACAAACGGAGCGAGCGCCATCGCGCCGAGCGCAACAACCAAGTTGAGCACTACACCCACCCACACCGCCCCCCCCACTCCCAAGGTGCGGATAAGCACCCACGGGGCCAGCGCAGAGCCTATGCCCGCGCCAAGGGTATTGACCCCATAGAGGTAACCTATTTCAATGCACGCCACTTCAGGGTCTGAGACCACCGCGCGTACCAGGAAGGGGAGAGACATACCCATGAGCGCCGTGGGGAACAGGAAGATGGCAAAATCCACAAACCCGGTCAACCACAGGGTTCCGTAAACTACCGGCGCGTAAGTGGAGAACAAATCATAGTACAGACGGGCACTGACCATCCCGAACAAGCCGATGGTCAGCTCCAGAAGCGCGAACGCGGTGAGCGCGCGTCTGCGCGTCATTTGCTTGCTCAAAAGCCCGCCGACATAACTGCCCGATCCGAGTCCTGCCATGAAAGCGGCTACCATGAGCGCTACGGAGTAAACACCGACCCCGCTATGCAGCGTCAACATGCGCTGCCAACACACCTGATAGATCAAAGCTGAGGCGCCGCTCAGGCAGAACGGAAGGCTCGATGCCCACAAAGCCTTGTTGCCGGATCGAATCAAGTAGAGGCCCTCGCGTGCGGATTATTTATTAGTGCGGTTATAGCGATTGCCGAAATTTCTGCCTGATTTCCAGAGACAACGTCCCGTCATTTCTGGGGAGGCGCGAATCCAAAGGAAGCAGGGTCCCTGCTTTCGTGGGGACGACGCGGTCGTGGCCCGGAACAGCTCGTCCCGTGCAATCAGGGCATCGTTAGTCGTCTTCACGGGTTTTTCACGGGTTCGCGTATTGTGAGAGTCGGTTCTTGGAAGAGGGCAAATCTGAGCCACCTGAACGCAAATTCGAGCAGCTCGACGTCATCCGAAGCGAGTCGTTCCACCAGGTCGGGAGCCACATCAAATCTTCTCAGAAAGCCGCTCTTCAGCACAAATTCGCGGAACCGTTCTCCGTTGTACAGCGCCATCATAAACATCTGCACGTGTTGCGGAGTTAATTCAGCGCGCTGCCGACGGCTCCTGAGCACGTAGAGTTCCATCAGGAGGTCGTTGAGCCTGTTATATTCCTCCACACCCTGATCCACGATCCATTCCCGGACGGTCCATTCCCGCTGCTGTTCGAATCCGCGGCAGTGGTCTTCTTTCACCGTGAAGTAAAACTCCTCGTGCGTGCCCAAGATGGGATGCTTTGTTGAGGCTCGACCAATAGGATAGATCCTACACGCTCCAGGGCGATCTTCGTAAACCGAGCATCCGGCCTCAGTGACAAACGGACATCGCTTGCCGGAATCAGGATCCATGCGCAGCATGACTTCAGGGAAACCGTGCGGGGTTCGACGGCGCAGAATCGTGTATTCATCCAAGAGCCGATCAGGGGCCATATCCAGGCGTTTTTGCAGGCGCAGCACATCGTACGGAGTCAAGACGAGCTGAAGTTTCCCGCAGCATTCGGTGAAACAACGCACGTGAGGCCCGCAATCGAACCTGAAGCTGTCATCGAGGGATAGCCGTGCGTTCGTGTCGATCAGGGGCTGAGTCTCTTTCTGCCCGGTTTCCATCAAATGCGCTCTCCGTTCGGATTACTTCTCGGCTTGTGCCTTAGCTTCTTGGCGGTATTTTTTTTCGTGAACAATGCGAAATCCAGCAGGCTGGCGAAGACCAAATCAGCCTGGTCATCTGAATCATCTCCAACGCATACCGTGCGGGTTCCCGCGTTCCGGCCCGCGGCCATGTCCGAAGGTGAATCACCGACCATGTACGATGCAGCAAGGTCAAGTCCAAGATCTCTGGCCGCGTCAAAGAGCATTCCGGGTTTAGGCTTCCTACATGCGCAATTTTCGTATTCCTCATGGGGGCAATAGTAGATCGCGTCCAGACTGACACCCTTCTCGCTCAGGGCGGCGACCATGTGTTTGTGTACCCGGTCCAGATCTTCCGCGGTCATGAGCCCCTTCGCGATCCCCCGTTGATTGGTTACCACCACCAGAATAAACCCCAGCTCCCTGAGTATGGAGAGCGCCTCCACCACCCCGGGTAGGAACTCAAATTCCGGCACCCGGGCCACGTACCGGTTGTCGCTTAGCTTGACGTTTATCACCCCGTCCCGGTCAAGAAATACCGCGCTGCGGGGCCTGCGAGGATTCGTGTTGGCGTCCATGGAATTCCGATCGCGTCTCGGATGAGGACCTGTGGGGTTATTCCTGCCGATAGCAGCATCTTAAGTGCAGGCTGATCGCGCGTCAAGGAACCGCATTTGCGCGGCTCCGGGGGAACGTAGGGGCACGCCTTGGAGACCGATGGATTTTGCATAGACAGCCGGCCGCGTCTGCTCCGGGGATCAGGGATCACAATTCCGGGTTTAGTCAGGCCATAAGCAATGTTATTGCAAGGCGTTGAAGACCTATTATAAATTTTTTTCAACTATTTCTCAGAAATTACTTGACAGAATATCGCTAGTGAATAATTAAGTGCCGCCAGGACATTCAGTTGAGGAGGGAGGTATGGTGATAACTAAGCCCTTTAAGGTATTGGTTTGTCTAGCTCTTGTCGGAATGTTCGTATCGGTTGGCGCTGCGTGGGGCTATAATGCCGTTCGAGTGACGGCAAGTCCGGGGGTACAAGCGGATGCCCTTTCCGCGGATACCGCGCTGGACCCGGTAGTCTCGCAGAAAAAGGGCTCTTACAAGCAAGCAGCTCCGGCTCGACACGACCGAACTCAGGCTCCTCGGTACGCTCGATCCGCTCCTCGAACACACACTCTGCCCTATTCGAATCCCGTCGCGACCTACCCCCCGATGCAGTACGCTCCTTGTCCTCCTGCCCCCGCTTACGGAAGGCCCGCGGCGAACCCCTTTGCGCCGCTGACAGGGCTTTTCAACATTCCCGGCTTTCCCTTTAGCCGGCTGTCGTGCAATGCGTATCTGCCCCGCCCCAACGCCAAACAATTCCACTTCGCGGCTCGACTCTGGTACGCGAAGCTTGACGGATCCACCGAGGTATTTGGCACCGTGCCGGGAATAGGGGTTCCGGGAACGGAGCTGGACCTGAATCGTGACCTGGGCCTGGGCACCTACAACTACATCCCGGAGTATGAGGGTCTGTATCAGCTCAGGTGCAACTGGGGGATCCGGTTCAATTTCATGCCGATCGTGTACGATGAGATCAACACCGTGCATACACCGCTGGGATTCTGGTGGGGAGACGCGTTCTATCCTTTCGGAGCCCAAATCAACACCAAGTGGAATCGAAACATCTATAACTGGGAGCTCGTATATTCCTGGTACAATCAGAGACACGCGGTTTCGACGATCTTTGCAGGGTACCGGCTTTACGACGATAGGCTTTCGATCAGCAGCACGCCATTCTTCCTTACCCGCACGAGGAGCCGCACTTTCGGCCTTGCCACGGCAGGCGCAAGCTTGGAAAAGATCATCAGCAGCCTGGGCGGTGGAGGAGTTGCATCGATCCACTGCAAGTTTTCGCTCCAATTCCTCGAGGGTTACTTTGGCTGGGATGGTCAGGGTACGGGAAGGATATCGGTTCCGTTCAATTGCGGGCGCTGGGGGTATCTCGAAGCCGGCTGGCGGTGGATCTACTTAGACCGCGGCGATCCTGCTTATACAGACAAAACAGCTCTCAACGGGCTCATTGGATCAATAGGCGTCATCTTCTAATACGTTCAATGGCACTTGTCCCGACGGCCTGTGCGCCGTTGATGGTTCAACGGGGAAAGGGTGTGAAAGGGGGAAGGGTGTCCTCGATTGAGACCGGAGAAACCGGCTCCGGCAGGGGGCTAACTCCTTCCAAAGGTTGAATGTCTGGCTGAAGGTATGGTGAAAACGGAGCATTTTCGGTAACTCCTGCCTCCTTCGACGACACCCCAATTCAAGCCCGACTACGCAGTCGGGCTCTTTTTTTGCGCAAAGGCCGAGCCCGACCCGGTTCCTTTTCAATTGCCGAAATGGTATGTGTGAATTGAAAAACTGCTGCTTGATACTCGCCGGAAACTGATTCGCGGTCACGAGGCCAAGTCTGAGTTTGCGGCCGGCATTATGGGAGCGAGTTTCTCAGGATATCTGAAATGCAATGGAGGATGGATTGATGGCCAGAAAGAAGATCACCGTGGTCGGAGCAGGAAACGTCGGAGCATCCGCAGCCGCGTACGCGTCAGCCCAGGAACTGGGCGACGTGGTACTCGTGGATATACTGGAAGGAGTCCCGCAAGGCAAAGGACTGGATATGTTTGAAGCCACACCCGTGCTTGGTGTGGATACCAGGGTCACGGGAGCCAATGCATACGACGAAACCGCCGGCAGTGATGTGATCATCATCACCGCCGGAATCGCGCGCAAACCGGGAATGAGCCGGTCCGACCTTCTGAATACCAATGTGAAAATAGTGGGTGAAGTGGCCGAAAAAGCAGCCAAATTATCTCCGGACTCAATCATGATCATCGTGTCCAACCCTCTGGATGCCATGGTCTATACCGCATGGAAGAAATCGGGCTTCTCCCCGAAGCGGATCCTGGGCATGGCGGGAGTGCTGGATACGGCCCGATTCAGGACCTTCATCGCGGACGAAATCAAGGTTTCGGTAGAAGATGTCCATGCGCTGGTTCTGGGCGGCCACGGCGACACGATGGTTCCGCTCACCCGATATTGTTTTGTGGGCGGTATCCCGGTATCCGAGTTCATTTCCGGTCCCAGACTAGAAGAGATCGTCCAAAGAACTCGAGACGGCGGAGCGGAAATTGTCGGACTGCTGAAGACCGGCAGCGCGTTCTCTGCTCCAGCAGCCTCAGCTGTACAAATGGCGAAATCCATCCTCCTGGATAAAAAGAGATTGCTCCCCGTGGCCGCGCACCTGGATGGCGAATATGGGGAAAAAGGGATTTTCGTGGGCGTTCCGGCAATCCTGGGGACCGGCGGCGTGGAGAAAGTGATCGAGGTGGACCTCAACGCGGAGGAAAAAACAGCGTTCGCGAAGTCAGTGGCCGCAGTACGCGAACTCATGGCCGAGGTGGACAAAATGCTGTAGGTGCAGATCAAAACATATGAGCTTTGGGAAGATGTGCTGGGGAGGCCGAACAAAAAGGGCCTCCCCAGGCCCCTCCCCAAAAACTCCCATGTTTTGTACGCGCCTCCAGTTATTGCCGCCCTTCGGCGTTACCCCAAACTGTGTTCAGGCGCCTCTTTGTCACATTGTTGAGCGGGTGGCACTGACCTGCTCGTGCAGGTCAGTGCCATGAGACCGAGCGGCGGCGAGCGGTAGAAACTACAGAGAAAGAG
>JBMOME010000093.1:0-16333 GCA_049323095.1 Thermodesulfobacteriota bacterium | reverse complement strand
CGACCTGATTCTGACCGCTGCGGTTTTCGCCCTGATCGTGGAATTGCGTCCCTATTTGCCCGGCCGAATCGTTGACTCTCTGGAAGCGTACCACACGCCCCAAATCTATCTAACGGTTCTCCTGCTTTGGCATGTCCTGTTTGCCACCAGCGGAGTGTATGAGCTCTCGCGACTCCCCTATTTCACCAAGCAACTGGGGATCTTTACTTCTTCGTATTGTCTGGCGGTCTTTATCTTTGCGGGCTTTCTCTACTTCACGTTCAGAGACCTTTCCCGCATGTTGGTCATCTACTTCAGCATTACCAACTATTTTGTGCTCCTCCTCCTCCGATATGGGCTCACGGTCTATCTGGCCAAGAAATCATGGGGCATCGATCGAACGCCTGTGCTGGTTGTCGGCATTACCGACAACGGCCTCCACGCGGCACAGACGATCAACACGCATCACAGTTCCGTGTACTCGGTGATAGGTTTTGCCGAGGACAAGCCACCCGCGGACCAGGCGTTACCCGCGCCGGTGATTGGTGCTCTTGCGGATGTGCCCCGGCTGGTGAAAGAACACCAGGTAGAGCTGGTAATGATAGCGCTGCCGGAGAGTCGGTCCGCGGAAGCGGAGCGATTGATCATGGACCTGTACGGTCTCCCTGTTCGCATCTACGTGGTTCCCGATCTCTTCAAGCTGACCCTGCTGCAATCCGAGATAGAAACGTTCGGCGACCTCATGGTTATCGGCATCAGAGAACCCGCGATAGAGGGGTTCCGACGAGTTGCAAAGAGGCTGTTCGACCTTGTTACCAGTTCCCTTCTGCTCCTGCTCACCTGGCCGCTCTTCGCGATCATAGCGTTGGCTATCAAGCTTGATTCTCCCGGGCCTATCGTTTACAGAGCTAGGAGAGTAGGAGAGAACGGCAAGATCTTCGAGATGCTCAAATTCCGTTCCATGGTTGTGGGGGCTGAGAGCCTCCAGGTGCGGGTCGTGAGAACAGACGAGCAAGGACGGGAGGTCTTCAAGTCTCAGGGAGATCCGAGGGTCACCAGGGTAGGAAAGATCCTGCGCCGCACTTCGCTGGACGAATTGCCTCAACTGATGAATGTGTTCAAGGGAGAGATGTCTCTCGTAGGTCCCAGACCGGAACAACCCTTTATTACCGAACAGTACGAATACTGGCAGTGGGCGCGACTTGCGGTCCCGCCGGGCATCACGGGGTGGTGGCAAGTGTCAGGCAGAAGCGATCTCCCCATGCACCTCAATACCCAGTACGATCTCTTCTACGTGAGGAACTATTCCTTCCTGCTCGATTTGAAAATTCTCATCAAAACCATCGGCGTAGTAATCAGAGGAAAGGGCGCTTATTAGAAGCGATTGCAGGACCTGGAGCTTTTGGAAGGGTTGCCGGGAGATTCTTGCCCTAGCTCAGGAAGTCAAGGTACTATACCTCTCATTTAACGAGTGGTACACAATACGGGGAGAGGCCACTGCGATCTCCTCGACAGGTCTCGAATCTTGAGGAACTCGAGTTTCAAACGCACGGGTGACCCACGCAGGATGATTTCCATGACCAATGTAGAGAACCCAAATTTCAAGTTCAAGGATCAGCTAACAAGGCTCAGTGAGAAAGTGGACCAGCTTGCGGCGCGTACAGCGGTACAGCAGACAACCGCGGAAGCCCTTGAGATGGTGGCCGAAATCCGCCGGGTGGTGAAAGATTGTGAACGAGAGTGGACAAAGGCCGCCGATATCCTTGAGGGAGAGATTCAAAAACTTAGGCTCGAGAATGAGATGCTCCAAGCAAAGGGTGCGCTCCACGAAGCTGTTTTCGAGAATTCCGACGATGGAATAGTGATAACCTCAAAGACGGGAAATTTCCTGGCTGTGAATCAGGGTTTCGTCCGCCTGGTTGGCTGTAAAACCAAAGAGGAGGTCCTTGCCAGAAAAATTCAGGATTTTTATGCAAAACCTAGCCAACGCGCTCAAATGCGGCGAAAGGTAGATCGTTCCGGAGTCGCAACAAACTTTGAACTCAAGCTTCGGCGGATCGATGGGAGCGAGCTTGATACTCTCCACACCATCAATGCTCGTTTGGACAGCGAGGGCCGAGTCAGCGGATATCAGGGGATCATGCGGGACATTACGGAACAGAAGTTAGCCCGAAAGGCATTGCAAGAGGCCCGCGACGAACTCCAACTACGCGTCCAGGAACGCACTGCCGCGCTGGCGGAAGCAAATGCTCGCCTCAAAGCTGAAATTGCTGAGAGGGCTCGTGCCCAAGAAGCGCTAATCCTCAGCGAGGAGCGGATGAGAGCGATTTTCGAGGCGGCCACGGAATGCATATTTATTAAGAATCGTTCACTAAAGTATACGTTGGTAAATCCATATATGGCAAACCTGCTGGAACTGCCCGCAGGCGATATCTTTGGCCGGATCGATGAAGAGCTTTTCGGACACGAAGCGGGACAGCACCTCAGACAGGTGGACCAACGAGTGCTGGCAGGGGAAACGATTGAAGAAGAACATACCCGGCCAGTGAAAGGATTGCCCACAACATTCTTGGACGTACGCTCGCCTATCCGAAACAGCAAGGGACAGATCATAGGTATATGCGGGATATCACGAAATATAACGGATCGGAGTAGGATCTTTTCCCTTAATGAGGGTACGGCAGAGGAATATCGTTCTCCGGCCATGCGCGCCGCACTGGCCAGAGCCAGCGTGGCCGCTAATTCCGATCTCATAGTACTCATCGAAGGAGAAAGCGGAAGCGGGAAAGACTACGTGGCGCGCTACATTCATAATAATTCGAAGCGCAGCGGCGGCCCGTTTTATGCCATCAATTGTGCTGCTATTCCCGAAGATTTGGCGGAATCCGAACTGTTCGGGCATGAAGTGGGGGCCTACACTGGTGCAATAAGACGCAAACGAGGACTCGTCGAGTTGGCTGAGGGTGGGACTCTGCTATTGAACGAAATCGGAGAGCTCTCATTACCGATACAGGCCAAATTGCTCACCTTCCTGGACACATTCTCATTCACCCGCGTTGGCGGTGAAAAGAGTGTGACGGTCAACGTTCGCATTATGGCCGCCACCAATAGAGATTTGAGTCAAGCCGTCTCCAGGGATGAGTTTCGGCGAGACCTTTTCTTTCGTCTCAATGTGTACGGGATCCGGGTACCGCCCTTACGCGAAAGGCTTGCAGATATACCGGTGCTGACGCGACAGATCGTCGGCCAACTGGCCCGAGAGCTTCGGCTTACAGCGGGATTGAGCATTCGTCCTGAAGATATGGAAAAACTGATGACGTACTCCTGGCCGGGAAACGTACGGGAACTGAAGAATGTTTTGGAGCGCTCGGTTATGCTTTCCGAGGGGCCGGATTTGAGGCTTGATTTCTTGGAGCCGGCAGAGCCTAATCAATGTGAGTCACCCTGGACTGTGGAATTTCCACCTTCGCCATCCATCACTTCGGTCATAGGGGAACTGAGATGCCAGTTCATAGAGCTGGCGTTGCAACGGACTGCCGGCAACAAGTGTGCAGCAGCACGCATTTTGGGTATTTCCCGATATGCACTTCAGCGCCAGATGAAAGCCCTGAAGATGTGCTGAGCGGATACCGCCCATACAATGCCTGTAATCGGGCGATTTCGCACAAAATGAGTTAACGTGTGATATCAACTTGTTAAGCTAATAATCGCCATTAAATGGGCGATATCGCCCTACACGTCTGCGGAGATTGGTTCGAGCCCGGCCCGAATCCCTCATTGACAGCTTCCCTTAACATCCCCACAAGATTAGCTTTTCCCCATCTTTGTCTCCACCCGATAATACTGGCACGGAGTGTGCACAATAAAAACCCCGTGGTGGCCGACACTTTGCTACCGCGGGAGCAGTAACTTTGCCTGCCGCGGGTTCCGCCCAAAGCACAGGAGTGTGAGAGTTTCTTATCATTAGCGACGGCTTGTTGCGGCCTTCAAACAGGCGATGGCGCAGACCTTCGAGCGAGTACGGCTGCCGGGGGGACGGGTCATTCTGCCCCCAATGGCCATTAGCGCCTTCGTTGTGTCCTGGGCAGTCAGGTCCTGGTCAAATACCTCTGTGAGGAAGAGATGAATAAGGAAGTCCCGTACTGGAATCCGTATCTGGAAACACTCACGCGAGACCGGCTAGAAAGGTTACAGCTCAAGAAGTTCAAGCAAATTGTCACATGGGCCTATGACAACTCTCGGTTTCATCGCACGCTTTACCAAGATGCAGGCGTGCATCCCGATGATATTAACTCGCTGGCAGATGTGTGCAGGGTGCCGAGAGTTGAAAAGGCCATGATGCAGCCGATTCAGCGAAAGCATCCCTTTCCGTACGGTGATGCGCTCTGTGTCGATCTGGAGGATGTCTGTGTCTTTCGCCAGACCAGTGGCACCACCGGACAGCCGGTCTATCAACCCGACACCTGGCAAGATTGGGAGTGGTGGTCTGACTGTTGGGCCACCTTGTTGTGGGCTCAGGGTTATCGGCCTTCCGATCGCGTGTTTCTTCCCTTTGGGTACAACGTGTTTGTGGCATTCTGGGCTGCCCACTACGCCTCGGAGAAGATAGGCTGTGAGACGGTCCCGGGAGGCGTGCTGGACACAAAATCTCGCGTGCTCAAAATCCAAGAATTACAAGCCACTGCGCTCATGGCCACACCAACGTATATTCTGGGGATGGCCGACACGGCACGCAATCAACTTCATCTGGACCCTGCCGCTCTACCGATTACCAAGATAACTTGCGCGGGCGAGCCCGGCGCCCTGATTCCCGCGACCAAGAAACGTATCGAAGAAGCATGGGGCGCGAAAGTTTACGACCATGCCGGCGCGACCGAGATAGGAGCCTGGGGGTTCGAATGTTCCAGTCAATCGGGGGCTCTCCATGTCAACGAGGCAATGTTTCTTGCCGAGGTTGAAGACGTGGAAACAGGGAAACCGTTAACTGAACCGGGGCAAAAGGGTAAGCTCGTTATCACGGCCCTGGATAGGTTTGCTCAGCCATGCATTCGGTTCGATTCCAAGGACATTGTTGAGATCGGTGAGGACCGGTGTGAATGCGGTCGCACATACAAACTGTTCAAGGGAGGAGTAGTCGGACGGGCCGATGACATAACTAAGGTCAAGGGGGTGCTCTTAGCCCCGTCCGCGATTGAGGATGTGGTTCGTTCCATTCGAGGTCTCGGAAATGAATATGAAGTGATCGTCGACAAGCAGGGGGATGCCGACAATATTACACTGAAAGTTGAATTGCTGGAAGATCAGGTCGGCTCGGCAATTGACGAACTTAAGGGCCAACTTGCGACCCAGCTTCGTCTCAAGACCAACCTCGGTTACAACCTGGAATTCTTTCCACCCAATAGTCTACCGCGGTACGAAGTAAAGGCCAGGCGGTTTAAAGATCTGAGGAAGAGGAGCATGTAGAAGATGGAAGGCCGGTATTCGCTTGCACAAATGCGCAAAACTGTTGAAACCCTCGCTGCTCTAGCTCAACAACTTTGCGAAGCTTCAGAAGATTTTCCCGCGGTGAACCGTAATAGCAAACGGGTCCTCGCTTCGGTGCAGATGCTGAAAATCAACTTAGAGGAAACATAAGGGTGCGTCTCCCGCGGCAACCGGTCACGGACAAAGAAATAAGCAGAGAGAGGCTGGAGGATCTGATCGTCCGGTGCATCTCGCGCGTAGGCAACTGCGACTGAGGTCTTCCGTGGTGCACTCCCACCTAGATAGGGGGTTTTCGCCACAATCTCTTGCGAGGAGGAGGTTGGTGGGTCATGAAAAGATCAATCATCGTTTCTCTGTGCCTACTGGTTCTTTTTTCATCGCAAGCTCTGCCTGCGGATCCCGTAAAAATCGGATTCATGTTCTTCATGTCCGGTCGAGGCGCGGTTCATGGGACTGTAGGAAGACAGGGGGCTGAAATCGCCGTGGCTGAGGTGAATGCATCAGGAGGTATCCTGGGTCGGGAGGTGGTAGGGGTTTTCAAAGATGAAGGGACCCCGGATTCGGCAACCAAAATAGTTGAGGATCTTGTCAACACGGATAAAGTGAGTGCAATAATAGGAGTAATATCCAGCGCGGTGGCTCCTCGCGTGGCTGCCGCTGCCAAGGGCCTACAAGTTCCACTGCTGATCACCACGGCGCAAACCACGGTGGTCACGGGGCCACAATGCAACCGGTACACCTTTCGAATCACCTGGAACAATGACCAGGCTTTGAAGACGGTTGCTCTCGTTGCCGCAGAGCTGCCGGCAAAGACGTGGACCACCATCGGTCCGAATTACGCATTGGGCTGGGAGACCTGGGATCTGTTTCAAAAGTACTTGAAAGAGATCAAACCTGAAATGACCTTCTTGCCTAAGTCGGAAGTGGTGTTCGCACCTATGGACACGGTGGACTGGAAGGCTCATATCAAAACTTTGGAAGCATCGAAGGCCGAAGGAGTTCTGGTATCATTATGGGGAGGCAACCTCGTCGACTTCGTGCGAGAGGCGGGGGAGGCGGGATTTCTCGACGGGAAACGCACAGTGTTATGCGCTGTGGCATCAGAGAGTGAATTGGTGGCGCTTGGAAGTCAAGCGCCCGCCGGTTTCTGGGTAGTGACCCCATACTGGTCCAAAGCCAATCCCACTCAGGTCAATGAGAAGTTCGTAGTAGCTTACAGAGAAAAGTTCGGAAGCCCTCCTTCCTACCAGGCCCAGTTTGCGTATGCCGGAGTCAAAGCGTATGCTGAGGCTGCCAGGAAGGCCGGGACCATAAACTCCGACGCCGTAGTCAAATCGTTGGAAGGGCTCACTATGGAACTTCCGGTCGGCCAGTTGACGATACGGCCCGAGGATCATCAAGCCCTTTTCCAGGGGGTCGCGGGGAGGGTGTCTTCCAGTTTCGAGTTTACCAAGCTCAGGAGGCCGTTCAGGGGATTGGATTCGATCAAACGCTTTCCCGCGGAGCGAATAGCCGTTCCGGTTGAAGAGACAGGGTGTCGGATGCAGTGAGTGTCCGAAGCTACTGCACTGTTATGACCTTGCCTGCAAGAACTGGTTCGGGTTTGTGGCGTGACGCCACCGGGGAACTAAGTGCGTGGTACCGGTCGATGGCCGAGGTATTCCTCTCGGAAGTCATAACGACTCTGCGGGGTCCGTGCATGTATAGAGTTCAGCCCCCTGTTCCGTTTGCACAGGGAAAGGGTTGAAACTGGTTGACAGAAGGGTTTGATTTCGGTACGATCACGGCTGACTTTCCACAAAGTAGGAAATGGCGCAGAGAAATCGCTTGTTCACCGCGGTGAATATTGCGACTGTGTCACATCCGGTCCTCGGTTGCCTGAGCGCACCACTTTTCCAGAGAAGATCTCATGCCTGATCTCCATATCCTAAAAGGAAAAGAGTTCCTGGCAGTGGATGACGAGCCTGATGTGCTTGACGTGATCACCGAACTGCTGCCTGATTCGCATATCAGCACGGCCGGCGACTATGAATCTGCACGGCAACTCTTACTCACCAGAAAGTTCGACTTGGTTATCCTGGACATCATGGGCGTGAACGGATTTGCGCTCCTGGAACTGTGCAAGGAAAGAGAAATCCCGGCAGCAATGCTCACGGCCCATTCAATAACGGTGGAGAGCGTCAACAAGTCGCTGAAGCTGGGTGCGGTCTCGTTCCTGCCCAAGGATGAATTGGCCAGACTCCCGGAGCTGGTGGCCGAGATCCTGGAGGGCCTCGCGGAAGGGAAGAGCCACTGGGAGAAGCTCTTTCAGAGGCTAGGTCCTTTCTTCAAGGAGCGGATCGGGTTGACCTGGGAAGAGCTGGAGAAACCTAAGCAGCCGCCGTATATGTATTAAACGTACAGACGCAGGTGTATGAGGATTCTTTTCTCTGTGCCTGATTCTTGCTCCGGCCCTGCCGGGCAGAAGATAACGACCAGGAGGTTGACCATGTATGCAAGACTCTTGTCCACTCTGGTTCTGTGCACTTTCGCCGTGTGGGCCGTGCTCCTGCCTACTCCGGCGAATTGCGCGCCGGTAGAACTGACTTATTCGATCTTCTTCCCGGCTACTCACGGCCACGCGAAACTGGCTGAAGCATGGGCGCAGGAGATCGAAAAACGGACCAACGGCCAGGTGAAAATCAAGATGTTCCCCGGGGGAACCCTGACTCCTGCCGATCAGTGTTACGACGGGGTGGTCAAAGGTATATCCGACATCGGCATGTCGGTGTGCAGCTACACCAAAGGCCGATTCCCCTTGACCGAAGTGATCGATCTTCCGCTGGGGTACAAGAGCGGAAACCAGGTAACCCATCTGGTCAACGAGTACTACAAGAAGTTCAAACCCAAGGAGTTTGATGACACGAAGATCATGTACCTCCACGGGCACGGGCCTGGGATCCTTCACTCGAAAAAGCCGGTACAAAAGCTGGAAGATCTGAAGGGGATGAAGATCCGGTGCACTGGAACGGTCGCGCTGGTGGTGAAGGCTCTCGGCGGCACACCGGTGGCTATGCCGCAGCCCGAGACATATGATGGGCTCCAGAAAGGCGTGGTCGAAGGGGTGATGTCTCCCATTGAAGTGCTCAAGGGCTGGAGGTTCGCAGAAGTTATCAAGTACACAACCCAAGATTTCGGCGCAGCCTACACCATCGCCTTCTTTGTGGCCATGAACAAGAAGAAATGGGATTCATTGCCCAAAGACGTGCAGGCAACGATAGAGAAAGTCAACCAGGAGTGGATAGAGAAAACGGCCAAGGCCTGGGACGAGTTTGACAAGGAAGGGACGGAACATACCCTTGCCAAGGGCAACAAGATTATACCGCTGAGCGCGGAAGAGAATGCGCGATGGGCCAAAGCTGCGGAGCCGGTTCTGACCGACTACGTGAAAGCCATGAAAGAGAAGAACCTGCCCGGAGAAGAGGCCTTGAAGTTCTGCCAGGAATGGCTGAAGAAAAATCCTTAACCTGATCTGCATTCCGAGTCGGCATCTTCCTCCTGCGAGGCAGGATGCCGACTCTCGTGACAAAGCGTGAAAACTATCTCTTCTATATTGGCTGCCGTGTCTCGTTTTATGTACGTGATCGCAGGCTGCGCGCTTGCGGGAAGCATGTTTCTCACCGTCGCGGACGTGATATTGAGGACGTTCAAGAGGCCGATCCTGGGAACGTATGAACTGGTCGGCTTGCTTGGCGCCATAACGATCGCGTTTGCCATCCCGCAGACAACACGCGTTCGTGGGCACGTGCTGATGGATTTTGTCACTTCGCGGCTCCCCAAAGCCGGACAGACGATCTTATACGTACTGACAAGGCTACTTGCCATAGCCATCTTCTGGATCATGGCGAGCAACCTGTGGTCTCTGGGAAATGACTACAAGAAAGTCGGCGAAGTTACACTCACCCTTCAATTGCCGGTCTACCCCATAGCGTGGTGTCTGGCAGCCTGCTGTTTGGTCGAATGCATAGTGCTTTTCTGGGACATATTTGAGCACAAGGGAGCACAACAATGACCTTTGGGACTATCGGATTACTTGTCATCTTGCTCCTATTTTGTCTTTTTGCTCTGGGGCTGGAAATCGGCTTTGCCATGGCCCTTGCCGGATTTATCGGGTTCGCAGCCATCGTGAACGTTGATGCAGCCCTCAACCTGGTAGCAAAGGACATATACAGCGTGCTCTCTTCGTACGGATTCACGGTCATTCCCATGTTTGTCCTCATGGGACAGGTTGGGGCGAGCGGAGGGGTGGCCCGCGGTCTGTACGATTCTGCATACAAGTTCCTCGGACATGTCCCTGGTGGTCTCGCAATCGGAACTGTGGCCGCGGCCACGGCCTTCAAAGCCATATGCGGCTCTTCGCCGGCCACTGCCGCGACCTTTGCAACCATTGCGGTCCCGGAGATGGACCGATACAACTATGACAAGCGGCTCTCGTGCGGAACCGTGGCAACGGTCGGAACACTCGGAATCCTGATCCCGCCGAGCGTGGTGCTCATCATCTACGGCATTCTCACGGAAACGAGCATCGGGAGGCTTTTCCTCGCGGGAATCATTCCCGGGTTGATGATAGCCGCATCGTTTGCCATCACGCTCTACGGCTGGTGCAAGGTCAATCCGGAACTTGGCCCTAAGGGTGATCGATCCACCTGGCGGGAGCGTCTTGCGTCTCTGCCGCCGGTCCTCGGTGTGATTATCATCTTTATCTTAGTCGTGGGCGGTCTCATGCAAGGCTTCTTCACACCTACAGAAGCCGGGAGCGTTGGGACCTTCGCGGTCCTCTTGCTCACCCTAGCCAAGAGAGACATGAACCTGAAACGCTTCGTGCAGGCGATCATGGAAACCCTCCGAATTGCGTGCATGGTTATCATGCTCATTGCGGGCGCGACCATATTGAGCCATTTCTTCGCCGTAACCCGAACTCCGTATCTCGTGGCAACCTGGCTGGAAAGCCTGGAAGTTCACCGCATGGCGATCATGTTCATCATTATTGCGGTGTATCTTGTCGGAGGGTCATTTATTGAGGACCTGGCATTCCTCATCGTTGCCACCCCCATCTTTCTGCCGGTTGTATTAAAGCTGGGCTATGACCCGGTCTGGTTCGGCGTGATCGTCAGCGTGGTGACCATGATCGGCGTGATCCTTCCCCCAATGGCGATCAACGCGTTCGTTGTCTCAGGAGTCGCGCGGGTACCGGTCTCAACTGTTTATAGCGGGATATATCCATATATAATCGGCATGTCGCTGTGCTTGGTTATTCTTCTGTTCTTCCCCGAAATATCACTGTGGCTGCCCGGCATGTTTATGAAGTGAGAGGGGCTTCAACACCAACGCCCGTAGCAAGAAACCTACAACGAATCATGAAAGTTCCCGGCTTCGGCGACCGCTCCGGGGCTTCGCCTCGGAGATTGGTAGCAAGAGCGCATCGTTGCGCAATGATTTGGAGGGGAGACTCATCTCCCCTCCAAACCACCCCATACGTAGACCCGACCAGGTGACCTCAGGCCGACGTCTTTCACAGGAATACGTCTGGAAGTTCATCCGGCTTCTGGCTGCTTCTAGAACATCTTCACGACAATGTTGCTGATGATGTTGGCTGCGTCGTCGACGCGGTCCGCGCTTCGATTGAAGTGACGGTAAATCTCCCGATATTTTAGCATGGATTTGACGTCACCGGCTGAAAAGAGCTGTGCGAGCGCATTTATGAAGATGTCGTTCATTTCGTTTTCAATTCGCTTGGCCCTGACCGCGTATTCCACTGCAACGTTAGGATTCTTCTTGAGATGTCGCATGGCGGAAACCAGGTATTCCGCGCCTTTTTGAAGGAGTTCCGCCATTCGGATGAGGTATTCGTCGCTCTCCACGTCGAAAGCTTCCATTTCTTTGACCGTGTTGCGTGCATGATCACATACGTCGTCGATGGCGCGAGAGAGCGCGAAGATGTCCTCGCGGTCGATTGGCGTTATAAAGGTCTGATTCAGTTCGTCGATCAGGATGCGTCGGATGTCGTCCGCCTCCTGTTCGATGCGATTGATGACTTCGGGGTCTTCTTGTCCGTCCAGATAGACGGTTAATTCCCGGCATCCTTTTAAGGTAGCTTCAGCCTGCTCGCGAAGCAGCTCAAAGAAGTCTACTCTTCGTTTGGGCGCGAAAATCTTCCAGAATGACATTGCCAGACCTCATTAAAGGAGCTGGATAATCCAGTTCAGGAACCAGTAGCCCCCTGCACCCAGGCCGGCGGAGACCGGAGCGGTCAAGAGCCACGCATAGGCAATATTTGCCGCGGCAGACCAGCGGACACCACTCAACCGCCGTGAAGCCCCCACTCCCATCACCGAGGACGCGACCACCTGAGCGGTGCTCACCGGACCACCCGTGAGCGACGCGGCCATGATCACGGACATGGCCGTGAGCTGACTTGCAAAGGAATGGACCGGCTCCATGCGGCAGATCCCTACGCCAACGGTTTTCACGATTCGCCAACTTCCTGCGGTAAGTCCTATGGCCATAGCCCCCGCGCATCCCCATACCACCCAATCTGGCAGATCCAGCTCCCCGCCGGTCAGTCCCGCCGTTCCCGCGGCCAAGACCAGAGCGAGCACTCCCATGGATTTCTGGGCGTCATTGGATCCGTGACTCGCAGCAAGGAACAACATGATGGGCTTCTGCAGGGCCGAGAACATGTGGCCCACACCTCGATGAAGCCTCCCGAAGAGGGCTCGTATTAGCGAAAAGACAAACATACCGATAAGCAAGCCCAGCAGAGGCGAAAGAAGCAATGGAAGAACAACTCCTCGAATTATGCTGTCGAGGACAATCCCTTGGGTACCCATGCACACCAGGCCCGCGCCCACCAGACCACCAATGATCGCGTGAGAACCGCTCGACGGTAATCCCATGTACCACGTGGGAAGCTTCCAGAAAACCGCGCCGCCCACGCCGCTTATGACGATCAGATAGACCTGCTCGGGCCTGAGATTCGCCATAATGTCGGGCTTCAGGATAGACCATGCCATGGTGCGCGCAACCGCAGTTCCAAGCACCAGTGGGCCCAGGAATTCAGCCACAGCCGCCAGAAGGAGAGCCCTGCCCGGTCTCATGGTCCGGGAACAGATAATCGTGGCAATTACGTTGCCCCCATCGTGAAATCCGTGCACAAAGGCAAAGCAGAGTGTTGTTCCCACAGCTAGGTAGAAGAGATCCTGTGCCACGGCTCACCTTCGCGGAGAGAGAAGCTCGCGTCCCGATGTGGATCCACTGCCCATAATAGGCTCAGCGCAGCCAAACGTCGATGTGTCTGCACGCGTCGGCTCCAGGACAGCGGTTGTCGTTGTGTAATGAAGGCAGCAATATCTGTGCCACCATACTTGCCAGCTCAAGCCGAATTCGGATGAAGCTTTGCACGCGTCGGCTTGCGTTCATTCTCCGCAATCGACGGTTGCATGTTTGTGAGGATAGACGAAGGGATCACCCTAAATTGTGAACCCTTCGCGGTAGGTAGGTTGCTTTTTACAGACACGCCAAATTCACGGAGGTTCCATGATCGACCACATACATTCTTGGGTGCCGTGTCAGGAAACGCTTCCCGTTGAAGGAATGAGTCTCGTGGATGCCCCGCGCCCTTGATTTACCTGGCCTGCTCAATCCTTGAAAAAACACCATCCTTGTCCCGGATGATCGCGTGCTGACCGCGGCGCACGGCTGTGCCTCGCAACTGCTTGTCCGGCGTGTAGATCCGGGTGACTCCTCCCACCGTGTCTCTTCTTTCGATGATTCGACCGTATTGATCCCGGATGATCTGCTCTGCGAAAAGGATCGAAGGGAGACCCAGTAAGAGCGCTGAGGCAAAGAGAATCACTTTCATGGCCTTATTCCTTGGTTAGAGCGAAGGTTTAATCTCAAGGGAGCGGCTTTCTCTATACTCGAGCGAGCATCCGCCTCGTTCATCGAGTTTGATCGCATAATGGAAATCCACCGCGGGATGTGCAAAACGACAAATCGCCACATCCGAGAATTTCCGAGGGCTCGTCCTGTCAATTAGATCGTGGATTAGCCACGCGGCCAGTGACTCGACATCTTCCAGCGAACCCCTCTGCTGTCCGAACGAGTCCAGAAATGTTTTCAGGATGGGCAACAAAGTATCGGTGTGCGCGTTGTCGTGGAGGTAAATGACGACAAAGGGATCTTTGGCCCCCGCCGCGTACACAGCGATGTGGCCGTTGTGTGCCATGGTGTTCCCCTCCTCGGTTCGTTCGCAGGGGCGCAGGGGCGCCCAATCGCAAGATCGTTGTTCAAAGGCTATCGGAGCCTATCTTCTTTGCCAGGTGAGTGTACCTGGGCTCAGATACCCTGTTTTCCACCGCCATCTGAAGCGCTCTCGGTTCACCTACCACGATCACCAACTTCTTGCCGCGCGTCATTGCCGTGTACAGCAGGTTCCTGCGGAGCAGTATGTAGTGCTGAGTCGACAGCGGCAGGACCACAGCCGGATATTCGCTTCCCTGGGCTTTGTGAATCGTAACCGCGTACGCCAGGATCAATTCGTCCATTTCAGTAACGTGGTAACGCACCTGCCGCGAGTCAAATTCCACCACAGCTTCCAGCCATTCCGGATCGTACGAGACTATGCGGCCCACATCGCCGTTAAAGACTTCTTTGTCGTAGTTGTTCCTGGTCTGCATGACACGGTCACCGACGCGGAACCGATCTCCTCTAATGGCAGCACCCTGGGCATTAAGGAGATCTCTCAGTTCTCGGTTCAAATTCTCTGTGCCCAGCAATCCCTTGTGCATGGGGCTGAGCACCTGAATGTCCTCCACCGGATTGAGGTCGAAGCGGTCGGGAATGCGGCGCGTGACCATTTCCTTGATCAGCCGCAGCGATTCCTCCGGGTCGGTTTTCTCGATGAGGTAAAAGTCCGACAGCTCTGTCCCTTCCTGGGCGCTTACCGGTAGCTCTCCCTCATTCACCAGATGGGCGTTGGTAACGATGAGACTGCTGCGAGCCTGCCTAAAGACCTGATGGAGGCGAACAACAGGCACCTTGCCTGATTTCACCAGGTCTCCAAGGACGTCTCCGGGGCCCACTGAGGGAAGTTGGTCTGCATCGCCTACCAGGAGCAGGGTGCTCTGCGGGTTTACAGCAGACAGGAGGTGGTGCATCAGCGAGATGTCCACCATGGAGACTTCGTCCACGATGATGAATTCCGCGTCCAAGGATCGGGACGGCCCGCGCAGGAAGCCACCTTCTGAAGGAGAATACTCGAGCAGACGGTGCACTGTTTTCGCTTCCCGGCCAGTCGCTTCCGACAGGCGCTTTGCAGCTCGACCTGTAGGCGCGGCGAGCAGCACACGAAGTTTCTTGGCTTCCAGTATCTGAATCAGGGCTTTGAGGAGCGTGGTCTTACCGGTCCCCGGTCCTCCGGTAATGATGAGCACCTTGTGATCCAACGCGGCAACGACCGCGTCCCGCTGTGCAGGCGAGAGACGAATCCCACTCCGATTCTCAATCCAGGCCAGGGCCGCGTCCTTTCGGATCGAAGGCAAAAACCGAGGTGAAGCCATGAGGTGAACGAGCTTGGATGCGACCGAGTTCTCCATAACAGCCATCATGGTCAGGTAGACGCGATCTTCTTCGATCACTACTTCTCTTCGTGTCTGAAGCTCATGGAGCGCTCGCTCCAGCGTGTGCGCGTCAATACCGAGCAGCTCTCGAGCCTTTCCCACCAGCTCTGTCCGAGGGTAGTAAACGTGTCCCTCGGCCTGGAGCGTGTCCAACGCGTAGAGGATTCCCGCTTCCGCCCGCAGAGGCGATCTCATGTCTATGCCCAGACTTCCCGCGATCTTGTCTGCCGATCGAAATCCCACGCCTCTGATTTCTGTTGCCAGACGGTACGGATTGCCCGAAACCACGTCTATGGATGCCTGGCCGTATTTTTTGAAGATTTTGACCGCGTAGGTCGGGGAGACGCCGTGGGTCTGAAGGAACAACATCACGTTGCGTATGTGCTTTTGATCCGCAAAGGCTTGAGAAATGCGCTGCGCACGCTCCTTGCCAATGCCGGGAACTTCTCGGAGCTTCCCGGGGTTGTGCTCGATTATGTCGAGGGTCTTCACCCCGAATTTCGCGGTGATTCGTCGGGCCATTTCCGGCCCGATGCCTTTGACAAAGCTGGACGCGAGATACTTCTCGATACCTTTCACCGTGGAAGGCTCTCTGGTCTCGGCCTTTTCAAAGCGAAACTGCTCGCCAAAACGCCGGTCAAACTCCCAGTTCCCGTGCAGCACGAGAGTCTCGCCGGGGTGAGGACTGGGCAAAGTCCCAACGATCGTCACAGGATCTCGACGCCCCCGAACCGAAAGCCGCGCTACGACGAAATCCGTGTCGGGCGAGGTGAATACGAGGCGGTCGAGCACTCCCTCAATGATCTGCAAGCGTTCGTCGGTGCCTTTGGTGATGTTGGTCTTCATGAGGCCGCCGGGTGCTCCGTCGAAAACCGAGCAACAAGGTACGGTCCATTCTATACCGGCGCGTGAATGGTTCAAGGTCTGAAAAGCCACGGGGGAAAGTCCGCGAGAGCAGGAGCGGGAACGAGCCCCAGAAAAAAATGTCGGGGACCAAGTCCCCGATGGATTAACGGAGGAGTGCTGCACACCTTATATTCCGTTTGGACGGACCCGCGGAAAACCCGCAGGTCCGTCCGTATGAGTGCGAAGATGAGGTTGATGCCTCAGTAGATGAGGCCTGTCGATCCGGTGACGCTCCCGATAATGCCTGAAGCTATCTCCATGCCCGGGATGGTGTCAAAGAGGCCCATTGATGAATAGCCGGGGCC
>JBMOME010000092.1:0-16389 GCA_049323095.1 Thermodesulfobacteriota bacterium | reverse complement strand
GTTACAGTCGGTTACAGGCCGGAGAAGGTATACCTGGAGAGGACTTGCACCTCTCTGATTAAGTACGCCCGCAGGCGCACTGGCCGGGACGTTATACGTCCCGGTGCCGAAGGCACAGGAGGCTTATCTTCTTGTTGGCTTGGTGAGCAAAAGGGCCGAAAGCAGTATATGGGCGCGATTAAACCTCCTGTCGCTTCGCGACCCCGACGTATGACGTCGGGGCCACCCAGGTGGGACCTTCTTCACTAGCCGTGGCACGATCTGGATTGGGATCAAAGTTTGGAGAGAGCTTCCTCGAAGCGCCCTGATTTCGGGCGGTTCACGAACCGCCCCTACAGAATAATTGGACATCTTCTTGTCACATCGAGGTTTTGCAACCAGTTGTAAGCGTCTATACAGTGGCTGCGAATTCGTTCGTCATTCCAGTTCTTACTGAAAGTGCGGCCTTATGATGCAGCAGTGCATGGGAATTTGATTCCACGGATGCTTAGGACGCCCCTCTCGGCAGCACACGAGGAGTCGGCATGAAGTACCGAGAAGAAGTCGATACCATGGGCACGGTCATGGTGCCTGAAGACGCTTACTATGGCGCTCAAACTCAAAGGGCCGTGGAAAACTTCTCCATTAGCAAGCTCGAGTTCGACCCGTCCTTCATCAGCGCGCTGGGTATGATCAAGAAACATGCTGCGCACGTGAACCTGGAACTGGGCTTGCTCGACGAAGAGAGAGCGAGGGCGATCGCGGCAGCTGCCGATGAAGTGGTCGCGGGGAAGCTCAACGATCAGTTTGTGGTTGATGTGTTCCAGACCGGTTCCGCTACCTCCACTAACATGAATGCCAACGAAGTTATCGCGGGCCGTGCAAATGAAATGCTGACGGGCAAAAGGGGCGGCAAGGCTCCGATTCATCCGAACGATCATGTGAACATGGGCCAATCCACCAATGACGTCATCCCAACCGCGATCCACGTTGCGGCGCTCACTTCCATTAGGATCAAGCTGATCCCTGCCATGAAGAAGCTTCAGGAAGCCCTTGAACGCAAGGCTGTGGAGTTCGCGGATATCCGTAAGATCGGGCGAACCCACATGCAAGATGCGGTTCCCATGACCCTGGGGCAAGAGTTTGGCGGGTACGCGCGCCAAATCGCGCTCGGGATCGAGCGCATTTCCAGGGTAGAGAAGAGCCTCGCAGAGCTGGCACTGGGGGGCACGGCGGTTGGCACCGGTATGAACGCTCACGTCGAATTCGCTCCCCGCGTGATCGCACTTATCGCGGAAGAGACGGGCCTTCCCTTCAGAGAGGCGGAAAACCATTTTGAAGCTCAGGCTGCTCAAGACGCGACCGTCGAGACAAGTGCGGCGCTCAAGACCGTTGCGGTGAGTCTGATCAAGATTGCAAACGATATTCGCTTGCTCACATCCGGGCCGCGCTGCGCTATCGGCGAAATAACCATCCCGTCCTTGCAGCCCGGCTCTTCCATCATGCCGGGTAAGGTCAATCCCGTCATTCCCGAGATGGTCTTGCAAGTGGCCGCGCAGGTCATCGGAAATGACGCAACCATCACGTACGGCGGTCAGGCGGGATATTTGGAACTCAACACCATGCTCCCCATAATTGCTTACAATCTGCTCCAATCAGTCGATCTGCTCGCCGGCGCGGCAACGAGGCTCGCTGAGAAATGCGTGGAGGGCATTATGGCTAACCGAGAAAAATGCCTGGCATACATCGAGAAAAGCCTCGCCATGTGCACTCCCCTCGTCCCGATCATCGGTTATGAAGCAGCCGCGGCTCTCGCTAAAGAGGCGTACGAAACCCGCAAAACCATACGAGAAGTGGCCTTGGAGAGGAAAGCCCTTCCCGAGCCCGAACTCTCTCGAATCCTTGACGCAGAGGTCTACGCCAAACCCTGACACCAGCTCAGTGGTGAAGACTCGCGTATATGCGCGTGCGGCGCGCTCTGAATCCGCGCCGCGCGCGTATAAGCGCGGATAAAGACGACGTGCGTCTATAGGCCCTCCAGCCACTCTCCTCTTTTGGCTGTTGCCGAAATCCCCGTACGATTCGCAGCGACTGGGCCCGTCATTCCTGCGAAAGCAGGAATCCAGTCTTGGGGGCTTCGTACAAGGTTTTCCAATGTCCGCCTGTTCAGCCCCTGGATTCCCGCGTACGCGGGAATGACGAACAAAGTCCCACTGGCCACATCCTTTAGAATCTCCATCTCGTAGCCAAACGGACATTTTTCTTTGACAGCCGGTATATCTACCTTTCCTCACTGGCCCCTTATTGAACCACTTCTCGGCATTCGTTCCTGGAGCGCGATCCTTTTCGCGCCTCTGTTTAGCCGCTCGCGGAGCGACGCGAAATAGACTGGGAGCCATCACTTTTTTTTGCGCGTTTGACAGAATAATTTCTTGACTAGCCGCGAATTGGGTGATACCTGCCCATCCGCAAGGGGACATTGACTGATTCGATCCTTCCTACGTGTCCCGGTCAAGGACGACGAGTTTCTCACTGATGTCAGAGGCTGCGCAAAAACGTACTTGGTCATCCGTTTGTCGCGCTGATGTTGCGGATGAAATCATATGCAAGAATCTTCAAGAAGGAGTGGGAAATGACTGAGAGCGCGTTCGGTGCCTCCGCCGGCACCCTTCTGGACTCGTACGATTTCAATCAAAACTACCGGTACCTAAAGAAGCTACTCAAGGAGTTGAAAGCGCAGAATATCGAGACGGTCCAGAGAGAGATCTTCGGCGAGGATGAACGTGGCCGAGCTCTCACCAAGAAAGAAATGAAGCAGCTCTTCCAGTTTCTCAGGAAGATCGAGAACCACTACGACGAGTGCAGGAACCCACCCATACCCGAGGAGTTGGAGAAGTCCATCAGGGGCCGGGACAGTTCCAAATGGCTACCCTGGGAAAAGGAAGCCATAGAGAAAGTGGATGCATGGCGGCAGGAGCTGAAGGACCGCAAGCAGAACGCCCGAACCATGCTGACCGACGCGCTGGCGAAGCTCCGCGCTAAGAGCAAGGCTACCTGAACCGCGAAACGAGCGTGCGCCTCGTGAAGGCGACTGCCAAACCGGAGAATTGACCGGACCACATACCTGCTCGGCAAGACCGAGTCGCCGCAACACCACTCTTCCGACGGGCGCAGCCGAAAGTCTGCGCCCGATTTGTCTCTGAACGGTCAAGCTTCCTCGGAACGAAGGTTTGCGTTGCGAAGACCATTCATCTACAATGGGCCGCACCGTACAACTGGGGAGGGAAGATGGATCAATTTCGGCCAAGGGAAGAACCATACGGCGTGAAGGACTTCCAGCGCGGAGTTGATGACTTCAAGCGTTTTATGGACCAGTACTTTCGGGGGCGAGGCTTGTGGATCGTACTTCTGGTGATCGTTGCCCTCTACTTGGCTTCTGGGGTCTATAAGGTCGGTCCGGGCGAAAAGGCCGTGGTATTACTCTTCGGCAAGGTCTTTTCGATCACCGATTCCGGTCTGCGTTATCGCCTGCCCTGGCCGATAATGACCCATACCGTCGTGGATGTGGCCAAAGTTAATTATGCGCAAATCGGATACCGATCCGCGAAAGAGAGAGCTTCTGAGAAAGAGCGAATACTATCGGTCCCCGCGGAATCTTTGATGCTCACCGGCGATGAAAATATAGTCGACGTCCAGTTCGTCGTCCAGTACGTGGTACAGGACCCGATCAAGTTCCTGTTCGGAGCCAAAGATCCAGAGACGGCTTTACGAGTGTCAGCTGAAGTAGCTCTACGAGGCGTCGTGGGCGAGAACGAAATCGACTACACCATGACCAAGGGCCGCGGCGAGGTGCAGCGGAAGGTTCACAAATACCTCCAGAGGCTCTTAGACAACTACCATACGGGTTTGGTGGTTACTCAGGCACAGCTCCTCCAGGTGGACCCCCCGGCCCAGGTGAAGGAAGCGTTCCACGACGTGGTCAGGGCTCGAGAGGATGGAGAACGCCTTATCGCAGAGGCAGAAGGCTACCGCGAGGATATCCTCCCCAAAGCGCGGGGCGAAGCGCAACAGGAACGTCTAGCTGCGGAAGCCTTCAAGGCTCAGCGTGTCATACGTTCACAGGGCGACGCGGAACGATTCAGCAAGATTCTGGAAGAATATAAGAAGGCCCCCACAGTCACTCGCGTGCGGCTGTATCTCGAAAGTGCCGAGAAATACCTCCCAGAGACTCGCAAGTTCATCATGGACAGTCAGAATTCCCGTACCCTGCCGTTGCTCCCTCTGACGACCTTCCAGGGCGCTTCGTCCCCGTCAAGGGCCCCTCAACAGCAACCTGGTTCACCTCAGATCAGACAAGGGGAGTAGCTGCGATGATTAAATACGTTGTTGTGGCGATCTTCGTGGTAGTCGTGGTGATCCAGACAGTCTTCGTTATTCCCGAGTGGGAACAGGCCGTCGTGCTCCAGTTCGGCAAACCGGTGCAGATCATCACGGATCCAGGGCTTTATTTCAGGCTCCCCTTTGTTCAGGATGTGGTGCGTTTGGAAAAACGAATCCTGGTTGCGGATGCCCAACCAGCCGAATACATCACCCTCGACAAGAAACGACTCATCGTTGATTCCGTTTCACGCTGGCAGATTACGGATCCGCTCCTCTTTTATCAAACCGTGCAAACGAATCTGGGTGGAATTGCACGACTCAACCAGGTCATTTCTGGAGGTCTCCGTAAGGAGATCGCGAGTCACAATTTCAAAGAGTTCATCCGGCAAGAAAGGGAAAAGATCATGACCGCGGTTACCGCAGAGACCGCGCAGGCTGCAAAGGCGTTTGGGATCGCCGTGGTGGATGTGCGCATCAGAAAGGTCGATCTACCCAATGAAGTCCAGAAGAGCGTTTTCATGCGGATGAATGCCGAAAGGCAGCGGGAAGCAAAACGCTACCGAGCTGAAGGCGAAGAACGTGCCAGAGAAATCCGCGGAGGAGCGGATAAAGAGAAGGAGATCATCCTCGCAGAGGCGTACCGGAAGGCTCAGACACTGAGAGGCGAAGGCGACGCGGACGCGACCGCGATCTACGCGGCTGCCTTCACGCGGGATGAGGAGTTCTACTCCTTCACCCGACACTTGTCGGTTTACGAAAAGATTCTGGGCCATGACGCCACCATATTGCTGCGGCCTGACTCGGAGCTGATGAGGTTCCTGGATACCTGGCACCCTGAGAAGAAGCCGGCCGCAACGTCCAGGTGACCGGTCAAGCGCCTCGAGTACACGCAGCCGTGAGATGAAACCCGCGCGCGAGCCTCTGGACACGCGAACAGTACTCGTCTACTGATAAGCCTTGACCCGGGTGCGAGGAGTCCCTATCCTAAACGACTAAGAAGTGCAGATTACTGCAAGGCAGGAAAAATCATTTATGAAAGCATTACTCGTCTCTCCGGCCATTCCCGACACCTTTTGGAGCTTCAAGCATATCCTGAAGTTCCTCGGCAAGAAGGCTGCCCACCCCCCTCTCGGTCTCCTTACCGTCGCGGCTATGATGCCCAAGAGGTGGGACCTGCGCGTCGTGGACCTGAACGTGGGGCCTTTGAGCGATCAGGCGCTCCAGTGGGCCGACATGGTATTCATCAGCGCTATGCTGGTTCAGAAGACCTCCTGCCGAGAGGTGATCGACCGCGCGCACAAATTCGGCAAGAAGGTGGTTGGCGGCGGCCCGCTCTTCACGAGTCTCATGGAAGAGTTCGAGGACGTGGATCACCTTGTGCTCAACGAAGGCGAAGTCACCCTCCCACGGTTCCTGAAGGATCTTGGCGAAGGTCACGCCCAGCACGTGTACAGCTCTCCGGAACGGCCGGACATCACAACAACCCCCCTGCCCAGATGGGATCTGATCAAGATCAAGCAGTACGCTTCGCTTTCCATACAGTATTCTCGCGGATGCCCTTTCAACTGCGAATTCTGCGACATCGTCAATCTTAACGGCCGCCGCCCCCGGGTAAAGGCCAACGATCAGATGATCCGAGAGCTGCAAGTCCTTTATGACATGGGTTGGCGTGGTCGCCTCTTCATTGTGGACGACAACTTTATCGGAAACACCTCCCGGGTGAAGTCGCTCCTCAGAGAAATCATTCTGTGGCAAGAGGCCCGGAATTATCCGTTCGGCCTGTACACCGAGGCATCAGTAAACCTGGCCGACGACGAAGAGCTGCTGACATTGATGAACAAAGCAGGATTCGATTCCGTCTTCCTGGGCTTGGAAACGCCGGAGGACGACTGCCTCAAGGAGTGCGGCAAACACCAGAACAGCGGCAAGGATCTCCTGGAAGCGGTCAGAACTATCCAGAGACACGGCATGGAAGTAATGGGAGGGTTCATTATTGGCTTCGACAACGATCCTCCCAACATTTTTGAACGCCAGATCAAATTCATCCAGAACAGCGGCGTGACCAAGGCCATGATCGGGCTGCTCAACGCGCTTCCGGGAACTAGGCTCTACGAGCGCCTCAAGAATGAAGGACGGCTGCTCTCCATGGAGGAATGCTCCGGCAACAATTGCGATGGCTCCATGAACTTCATTCCGAAGATGGATGCCCAGAAAGTGAAAGAGGGTTATCAGGCGGTCCTGGAGTATATTTACTCGCCCAAGGAATACTACAAGCGGGTCTTGGAATTCCTCAAGCACTACAAGCCCACTCGCCGAAAACGCGTCGATATGACCGAGCTGATGGCATTTGTCAAGTCGGTGATTTATCTTGGGATTCTAGACAGGGGCAAGAACAAGATCTACTATTGGAAACTCCTGATCAACGCCATGCTCTTCTATCGAGCATCATTTGGCGAGGCCATTTCAAGCGCGATCTTCGGGTATCACTTCCGGAAGCTCCTCGGAAAGTAACTCATAAACGGTGGCAGCGCCGTATCCGGCCTGCCACTTCCCCTTTCCTTCCAAATCTTCAACGCAATCGACGGCCCAGCGGGCAATTACGCCGAACCTACCTCTTATCGTTGCCCCTCAGCGGCGGAAGATTGTCATTGCGACCCCGCTGGAAAGCGGGGGAAGCAATCTCGGCGCCTGAAAACCGAGATTGCTTCGTCCCCCGGATCGAGTCCGGGGTCCTCGCAATGACAGACGACTCTCAACTCCCCGCGTAAGTGAATGGTTACCTCTTATCAATTTGTTGTATTGACAAAATTGTAACGTTCTCATGTACATTTTTGTAACTTGGTTCACTTCCGTGCACCCCGCGTTTTTGTTTCTGGCCGATAAAACTCTACCAACATATCACGTAATTTCCGATGGTTGCAGTGTCCCGTTTCTAGTTCATCGCGGTTTGGCACGCTTCATGCTCTATGCCCGCCAAAGTTTACGAAAGGCCTGGGTTACACAAATGAGAAAAGTGGCAATTTACGGCAAAGGAGGCATCGGCAAGTCCACCACGACCCAGAATACCGTGGCTGGACTGGCTGAGCTGGACAAGAAGGTTATGGTGGTCGGCTGCGACCCAAAGGCAGACTCAACCAGATTGCTGCTGGGCGGCCTGGCCCAGAAGAGCGTCCTGGATACCCTTCGAGAGGAAGGCGAGGATGTGGATCTGGAAGATGTCCGCAAGCAAGGTTACGGCCAAACTATGTGCGTGGAATCGGGCGGGCCTGAACCCGGCGTGGGTTGTGCGGGCCGCGGGATCATCACTTCGATCAACCTTTTGGAATCTCTTGGAGCGTACGATGAAGGCGAGAAACTGGACTACGTCTTCTACGATGTACTGGGAGACGTGGTGTGTGGCGGATTCGCGATGCCGATTCGCGAAGGAAAGGCCCAGGAGATTTACATTGTTGTTTCCGGAGAAATGATGGCCATGTACGCCGCGAACAACATCTGCAAAGGAATTCGCCGGTACGCAGAATCGGGTGGAGTTCGATTGGGCGGACTCATCTGCAATAGCCGCAAGGTAGATAACGAAGAGACGATGATTGGGGCTTTTGCTGAGAAGCTCGGCACACAAATGGTCTATTTTTTGCCGCGCGACAATATGGTCCAGAAGGCGGAAATCCACAGGAAGACCGTGATCGAATACGACGCGTCTTCGGAAATGGCTCAACATTATCGCAACCTGGCCAAGCGAATCGATGAGAATGACATGTTCGTAGTGCCGAACCCCATGCCCACCGATGCGCTCGAAAAAGTTCTGATGGAGTATGGCGTTCTCGATTAGTGAGATCGGGTGTTCGCATCCAAGTCCAGCAATATAGGGGCATTCAAATGATCATGGTGAGAGCCATTGTGAGACCGGAAAAGAGTGCGGCAGTGATGCAATCATTGCTCGAGGCCGGATATCCGGCCGTAACAAAAATCGATGTGGCAGGTCGAGGCAAACAGCGCGGCCTCAGATTGGGAAACGTGGTCTACGACGAGCTTCCCAAAGAGCTGCTCATGGTGGTGGTCCACGAGCACGAGAAAGATTTCGTGGTTCGAGCCATCCTGGAGAGCGCTCGCACCGGAGACAAGGGAGCGTACGGAGACGGCAAGATCTTCATAACCCCGGTTGAGGAGGCCTACACCATCAGTACCGGTGAGCGAGAAGCCTGAGCACACGAAATTCACGGAGTCCAACATGAAGGAAATCGTGGCGATTATAAGACAGAACAGAATCAACCAGACGAAGGAAAGCTTGATCGCAGCAGGATTCCCTGCCGCGACTGCAACCAGAGCGCTTGGGCGAGGAAGGCGGCCGGTGGAGTTCGATCTCCTGAATGCAATAAACGAAAATCCGAAGGAGAGCGCGGAAATTCTTCCGACCCTAGCCCAAGGCGGACGCCTTTATCCCAAGAGGATTATCAGCATGGTGGTGCCTGACGAAAAAGTTGCAGAGCTGATTCGCACGATAATCAAGGTGAATCAGACCGGCAATCCCGGAGACGGAAAGGTTTTCGTTTGCCCTATCAATGACGTGATAAGAGTGAGAACCGGCGAAACCGGACCGGCAGCCATCGACGAAATGAACGGATCGGACGGGAGGTAGCGATGTCCGGCTCAAGATTGACTCAAAATCCCGGGATTGACCCCGAACAATTTGTGAAGGACGTGTGCGACCTCTATCCGACCAAAGTCGCGAAAAAACGTCTAAAACACCTTATCGTGCGCGATCCTTCTCAGGACCAAGAAATCGAAGCAAACGTTCGAACGGTCCCCGGTATCATTACCCAGCGTGGATGCTGCTTTGCCGGGTGCAAAGGCGTGGTGATTGGCCCCATAGGGGACATGGTCCATATTGTTCATGGGCCCATCGGATGTGCCTATTATTCTTGGGGCATTCGGCGCAATATGTTCAAGCCCAGAGAGGACGGCCATAATTTCCTGCCCTATTGCTTTTCAACAGATATGCAGGATCAGGACGTCATCTTTGGCGGAGAAAAGAAGCTGCGGCTTGCAATAGAGGAAGCATACAACATTTTCAAACCGAAGGCCATTAGCGTCCATGCAACGTGCCCCGTCGGCCTCATCGGAGACGACGTCCAAGCAGTTGCCAAGGAGATGAGCGGCAAACTGAACGTTCAGGTGCTCGCGTTCAACTGTGAAGGATACAAAGGTGTCAGCCAGTCCGGAGGACATCATATCGCGAACAATAAACTGTTCGAACACGTAGTGGGAACCGATGATTCAGGTGAAGAAGAAGGTTTCACCGTCAATCTCCTGGGTGAGTACAACATCGGCGGCGATTCGTGGGAAATTGAGCGGGTATTCGAAAAATGCGGCATTCGCGTGCTCTCCACATTCAGTGGCAACGCTTCTGTGGATGAAATGAGACGCGCGCACCTCGCACAGGTGAACCTGGTAATGTGCCACCGCTCCATCAACTATATGGCAGAAATGATGGAGACAGCCTTTGGGATTCCATGGATCAAGGTGAATTTCATCGGTATCCGAGGCATGGCAAAGAGCCTTAGAAAGATTGCGGCGTTCTTCGAGGACGCTGACCTGACACAAAAAGTTGAGGCCGTGATCGAAGAAGAAGTTGCCGATGCAGAAAAGGAGATCGCGCCGTTCAGAACACGACTCCAGGGAAGAACAGTGATGCTTTTTGTCGGCGGATCGCGGGCCCATCATTATCAGGATTTGTTCAAAGATCTCGGGATGGAAACTGTAGTGGCCGGTTATGAGTTCGCTCACAAGGACGACTATGAAGGAAGAAAGGTAATCCCCAACCTCAAAGTCGACGCGGACAGCCGCAACATTGAAGAGCTCAAAGTGCAACCGGACCCGGAACGTTATCGTCCGAGAAAGGACCCCCAGACGCTGGAGCGTCTCAAGGCAGAATGCATTGTGGATTACTACGAAGGCATGATGCCGGATATGCCCGAGGGAACGCTGGTGATTGATGATGTGAGCCATGTGGAGTTGGAAAAGCTGATCGAGAAATTCAGACCTGATCTAATTTGCTCGGGGATCAAGGATAAGTACATAATCGAGAAGTTCGGCGTACCTTCCAAGCAACTCCACAACTATGACTACAGCGGCCCGTATGCAGGTTTTAAGGGCGCGGTTAATTTCGGGAAAGATGTGGAAATGATGGTACACAACCCGGCCTGGAAGTTGCTCAAGGCTCCGTGGCAAAAGAATCCATTACTGAAAGCCAATCTGGCCGTGGAGTAAAACCGCACCAGGCCGTCAGGAGAAGAAGTTATGTTGGATATGACTCCCAAAGAAATAGTGGAACGTCAGGCTTTGAGAATTAACCCTGCTAAGACGTGCCAGCCCATCGGCGCGATGTATGCTGCGCTTGGGATTCACCGTTGTTTACCGCACAGCCACGGTAGCCAGGGATGTTGCTCGTACCATCGCAGTCACTTGACCCGCCACTATCGCGAGCCGGTGGTTGCGTCCACAAGTTCATTTACCGAAGGCGCGGCAGTGTTTGGAGGTGCGCCCAATCTCCGGCAATCGCTCAAAACAATATTTCAGGTTTACGACCCGGATGTAGTGTCGGTTCACACCACGTGTCTTTCTGAGACGATCGGAGATGACATTCCAAGCATGATCAAGAAAGCACGAGATGACGGTTTGATCCCCGAAAACAAGTGGGTCATTCACGCGAACTGCCCGAGCTATGTGGGATCCCACATTACGGGATTCTCAACCATGACGAGAGCCATGGTGGATTACTTTTCCGACAATGCAGAGAAAGCCAAGGGACGTATCAATGTGGTCCCGGGTTTTGTAGAACCTCCGGATATGGCGGAGATCAAAAGAATAGTCACTGAGATGGGCGTTGAGTCCATAGTGTTTCCGGACACCTCTGATGTGCTGAACACACCCATGACCGGTGATTATCGGATGTATCCGAACGGTGGTGTCACACTGGATTCTCTTATGAGAACAGGTTCCAGCCAAGCAACGCTGGCTCTGGGCGCGTTCGCGTCGGAAGCCGCGGCAGGGATGTTGGAAACGAAGTGCGGAGTTCCTTTTCAGCTACTCGATCTACCGATTGGCATCTCGGCCACAGATCGGTTTGTTCAAGCCGTCATGGACATCACAGGGGCCGAGCCGTCTTCCGGGATGGTGGACGATCGAGGCCGGCTGCTCGACATCATGACCGACATGCAGCATTACCTTTATAACAAAAAGGTCGCGCTTTTCGGTGATCCTGACCATATGATCGCGTTAACCGATTTCCTGGCGAGCGCAGGAATGAAACCCCTGTACGTTATAACCGGAACACCGGGCAAACGCTTTCAAGAGCGAGTGCGAGGCATCCTCAAAGATGTGGTCCCCGGAGCTGTTGTAAAGGCTTCTGCCGATCTCTTCTATTTGCATCAGCTCATAAAGAACGAGCCCGTCGATCTGCTTATCGGGAATACGTACGGTAAGTACATAGCGCGAGCGGAAAACATTCCCTTTGTGCGCTTCGGTTTTCCCATCCTGGACCGAGTTGGCCACAGCTATTTCCCGACTCTCGGGTACCGTGGCGGAATGTATATGATGAGCAATATCGTTAACACTCTGCTGGAGCGTAAGGACCAGGATGATCCTGAAGAAAGGTTCGAGTTGGTGATGTAACATGGAAAAGCCAAGACACCACATTTTTGTATGTTGCAGCTTTCGAGCCGGAGGCGAAGCCAAGGGCAAGTGTATCAAGAAAAACGCTGTGGACTTGATCGGATACCTTGAATCCGAACTCCCTGACCGCGGAATGGGCGACGTCCTTGTATCCAGTGCAGGGTGTATGAAACTGTGTGACCATTCTCCTGTACTGATCGTCTACCCTGAAGCCTTTTATTACGGAGGAGTCGAAAGCGAAGACGCCATCGACGAGATACTGGATGCACTTGAAGATGGTCGGGCCGCGGAGAAGTATTTGCTGACCTAAAAAGTGGTTCGAAATACGCTGAACTAACGGAATTGGGATGCGATGCCCAATTGCTGACTCTCGTGCGCATTCTTGTAGGGGCGCACGGCCGTGCGCCCCTACGCCGAAAACTCGTGAAAGTACGACCAATGAAAGCTGCGGTTTTCAACGAAAGAAAAGATCAAATACACCGAAAAGGCGAGCAGCCGTTTCATATGTCCTGCAACAAAGACAGTCTTGCGGGCGCGGTGAGTCAACGGGCCTGTGTTTTCTGCGGGTCAAGAGTGGTCCTCTACCCGATCGCAGACGCCTTGCATCTTGTGCACGGTCCGATCGGGTGCGCGGCTTACACATGGGACATACGCGGCGCCTTGTCGTCAGGTCCGGAACTGCATCGGCTCAGCTTTTCCACGGACCTGCAGGAACGTGATGTAATCTTCGGAGGCGAAACGAAATTGTATAGAGCTCTTCATGAGCTGATTGACAGGCATCATCCCGAAGCAGCGTTTGTGTACTCTACATGCATCGTCGGCATTATCGGGGACGATCTCGAAGCAGTCTGCAAACGAGTGGCCGGGGAAAAAGGCATTCCGGTGATTCCCGTGCAATCGGAAGGCTTCAAAGGTAATAAGCGGGAAGGCTACAACGCGGCGTGCAAGGCATTATTCCGTTTAGTCGGCACGGGCGATATTTCCGGAATCTCACCCGTGAGCATTAACATTCTTGGGGATTTCAATCTTGCCGGCGAAATCTGGATAGTGCGCGGCTATTTCGAGCGAATGGGACTTCAAGTGGTGGCAAACATAACCGGCGACGGTCGCATACATGATATCCAGCGAGCTCACGGAGCTTCTTTGAATGTCGTACAGTGCTCAGGTTCGACGATGGATCTTGCAAGAATGATGACAGAGCAATACGGAACGCCATTCCTTCGAGTCTCCTATTTCGGTGTGGACGACATGGCTGAATCGCTCTACGAAGTCGCGCGTTTCTTTGAGAATCAATCGCCCGGGATCATGGAACGCACACGCGATCTCGTGAAGGAAGAGTTGGCAACACTCTACCCTAAGTTGCAGGAGTACCGCAAAGCTCTAGAGGGCAAAAAGGCCGCGATTTATGTCGGTGGCGCCTTTAAGGCCTTTTCGCTAGTAAAGGCCTTCCGACTCCTGGGCATGCAAGTGGTCCTGGTAGGCTCTCAGACCGGCACGGAAGAGGACTACCGAGAACTCCACGAAATCACCGACGAAGGAACCATCATTGTGGATGATTCTAACCCACTGGAGCTGTCAGCGTTCTTACAGGAAAAGGATGTGGACATTTTTGTCGGCGGCGTGAAAGAGAGGCCGATCGCGTACAAACTCGGCGTAGGTTTTTGCGATCACAATCATGAACGTAAACAAGCGCTTGAGGGGTTCATCGGAATGCTTAACTTCGCGCAAGAAGTTTATTCCACCGTAATGAGCCCGGTATGGCGCTTTGTTCCGCGCAGAGCGGCACTGGGTCTCGCGGCGTTACCTGCATTCGGTGAGTCAAAAGGTCCAGGAAAACATGAGATGAAGCGCGCTGTGAGTGCGTAGCATTCTAAGTGAGACTAGATGGCCACGATTTCCAACAGATGCTATCAACTCGATTGGTGTTGGAGAAGCTGACATGGTTACGAAATCTGAATCGTATGTCTCAACAACAAATGCGTGCAAGTTATGCAAGCCGTTGGGAGCCTGCATTGCCTTTCGAGGCATCGAAGGCGCGGTACCGTTTCTCCATGGTTCTCAAGGTTGCGCGACATACATGCGAAGATACATTATCAGCCATTTCAGAGAACCGATGGATATAGCGTCTTCGTCTCTGGGTGAAAAGCACGCGGTCTACGGAGGAGGTCCCAATTTCAAACTTGGCATAACAAATGTTATGTCCAAGTACGAAGCCGGTTTGATCGGCATTGCTACCACTTGCCTGACAGAAACCATCGGAGACGATGTGCCGATGTTGGTTAAGGAGTTCCTTCGCGAGTACCCTGACGCAGTGCAGCAGAATGGATCACCCACGCTTGTTACGGTGTCGACGCCCAGCTACTCCGGAACCCACATGGAAGGATTTCACGCCGCCGTGAGGGCGGTTGTCGATCAATTGGCAACATCTGAAGTGAAACACGACGGAGTGAGTTTGCTACCCGGGTTTGTGTCCCCGGCTGACATACGATATTTGAAAGAAGTCTTCGATGACTTCGGCCTGACATCAACGATCCTGCCGGACATATCTCTTACTCTGGATGCCCCCGCATTGCAGTACTACGAAAAGCTGCCCTCGGGCGGGACATCGGTTGCTGCAATCCGGGCAATGGGTGGATCTGCCGCGGCCATCGAATTGGGGCGCACCCTCGCAGGTCAGCCTACCGCGGGTAGATTGCTCAACCAACGATTTTCTACCCCGCTCCGCAGCCTTGGCATACCCATCGGCCTCAGAGAGACAGATCTTTTTTTCGAGACTTTAGAGAACCTGTCCGGATGGCCGACTCCCGAGACCCATGCGCTTGAGCGGGGCCGGCTGATCGACGCTTATGTGGATGGACACAAATATCTGTTTGACAAGAGAGCTGTTGTTTACGGCGAAGAAGATCTCGTAATCGGTCTCACGGCATTCCTGGCGGAGATCGGAATGAAGCCGGTGCTTGTTGCATCCGGTGGTCGCAGCGGTCGTCTTTCACAGTGCATAAGTGACGTCACCGGCGATATCTTGGCAGAGCCGCCGGTCGTGCTTGAAGGAGTAGACTTCTATGACATAGCCGAGGTCGCTGAGTCGGTCTCCCCGCAACTTCTATTGGGTAACAGCAAAGGATATCACCTTGCCCGTCGCTGGGGAGTGCCGCTGATTCGCCTGGGTTTTCCCATCCACGACCGTTTTGGCGGACACAGAACGCTGCACGTGGGCTACCGAGGAGCCCAGGTTCTCTTGGACAGAATTGTGAATGCGATGATTGAAGATCAACAAGAACGCTCGCCCGTCGGCTACAGCTATATATGAGAGGAATCGTAAAATGAATATCGGCCTGGACATTAGTCGGCATCCCTGCTTCAATGCAAGCGCCAAACAGACGTGTGGCCGAGTCCATCTTCCGGTAGCTCCGAAGTGTAATATCAAATGCAATTATTGTAACCGGAAATACGACTGCGTGAATGAAAGCCGGCCCGGCGTCACCAGTTCAGTTCTCACTCCTCAGCAAGCGGTACTGTACCTGCAGGAGGTGCTGAATAAGGCGCCCAATATAACGGTTGCAGGTATCGCCGGCCCTGGAGACGCTTTTGCCCAGCCCGAGGTCACCATGCAGACCTTACGGCTCATACGAGAGAGTTTCCCGGATCTTTTGTTGTGCCTCGCTACAAACGGCCTCAATTTGGGTCCTTACGTCTCGGAAATTGCGGATCTGGGAGTCTCACACGTTACGGTGACCGTGAACGCTGTGGACCCCGAGATCGGGGCTAAAATCTATGCGTGGGTTCGTGACGGCAAGACAGTGTACAGAGGCCTTGCGGCGGCCCAACTGCTTTTGCAGCGACAATTGGCCGCTATCGCTGATCTAAAGGCCAACGGAATCGTCGTGAAAGTCAATACAATAGTGATCCCGGGAATCAACGATCAACATGTACCTGACGTGTCCCGCGCCATGAATGAATTGGGAGTCGACATACAAAACTGTATGAGCATGTATCCTAATCAGGGCACGCCATTCGGGAGTATTAGGGAGCTCGACCCGGAGGAGTTGGCGGCTCTTCGGTGCACCGCGGAAGAATACATCCCCCAGATGAAACACTGCACACGTTGCAGGGCGGATGCCGTAGGTTTGTTGGAACAAGATCGTTCAGTCGAATTCAGGGAATGTCTCTCCGCGTGCTCGCAAACCATACCGGCGCCCACAGGTGGCAAACCCTTCGTGGCAGTGGCAACGATGGAAGGGATCCTTGTGAATCAACATCTTGGTGAAGCTCACCGTTTCCAAGTCTGGGGCCAGTCTCCGGATGGATATCAATTCCTTGAGGAGCGAAAAGCTCCTGAAAGAGGCGCCGGCGTGCAGC
>JBMOME010000091.1:0-16401 GCA_049323095.1 Thermodesulfobacteriota bacterium | reverse complement strand
ACTCCCTGCTTCATCGCGTCCCACTGTTCCTTGGCTTTGTACAGCGAGCTTGCGGGATAGAAGCGGAACTCGACCTCTTTGCCCAATTTCTGGGCAACTTTCTCGGCAAACACCTTAGCCATGACGTCGCGAACATCGCCTTCGGCAAACTGGTGCGATACTTTCAACCTCATGGCCGCGGGGCAAACCGTGCTCCAGGCCACAAAAAGCGCCGCGATTGCCACTACGAGCAAAATTCCTCTAATCCTGCCGTTTGCGCTTCTCATCTTTCTCCTCCTTTACGCGGGGCAAATTACGGGCCCACCGTGATTACCCGGAGATTCGCACAGGTTGATACCCGCACGAAAATACCCCAGTTATTACAGTGAGCGTTGCAGTTCGTGGAATTACGCGTCAGCCTCTTACGGTTATGGAAGCCAGCGAGCACAGGGAGCACTCGCATATGCCAGGAGTTGTGAGGTATTGAATTCGCCTCTAATCGTCCGAGCCGCCTTCTTCTTCGTACAGGGCCCTCAATGCTTCGCACTGATTCATGAGATGCTTCTTCATGAGGCTCTCAGCCGCGACCGGGTCCCTGGTCCGCAAGGCCTCCATGAGAGCTCGATGTTCGTTCATGGACGCGCGAAAGCGATCACGCTGATAAAGCTGGCGATACCGATAGAGGAGGATTTTGTCCCTCAGCCCGTTGACCACGTCGTTCAGTACCTTGTTGCCTGTCATTTCCTGAAGGAGCACGTGGTATCGTTGATTGACCTTGAGGTATTTCTCGTGATCTCTCTCTTTGTAGTGCCTTTCCAGTTTCTCGTGCAGCTTCTCGATCTTCTCCAGCTCGCTCTCGGTCATATTCTCCGCGACCACGCGCGCGCAGGTGCCTTCCAGGATGCTCATTACCTCGAAAAGCTCTCTGATTTCTCTCATGGAAGGCTGCGCCACGTATGCGCCCTTGTTGGGCACGAGATCGATGAGCCCTTCCGAGCTAAGAATGCGAAGTGCTTCCCGGAGCGGCGTACGACTTATGCCCAGGGACTGGCAGAATTGCTTCTCGATGATCCGATCCCCTTTTCTGACAAGCCCCTTGCGGATCATGTCGCGGATTCTCTGAGCCACTTCCTGGGAGAGGGGTCGAGCGGGGATTTTTGAGGGATGCCTCATGGCTGCGTCCGTCGCTTTGTAAGAGGGTTACGGGACGGCCGTGGGTGTTTGGGATTCTCCGACACGATGGCAAATGCGATATGCAGGTATGCTGTATACAATATGCAGAAGAACTGTCAACGAAAAAATAACGGCCCTCGGGTATTCGTCCATTCCAGCAGGAGCAACCGCCTCTGTGTGGGGACGCACCGAATGTGGCTGTCTCAAAACTACGATCCCACTCAGTATTCTGCCACGGCTTGCGAAGAATGCCTGACCTGGGTGGCCCCGACGTTCCCGCGGGACGCGGGATCGGGGTCGCGAAGCGACAGGAGGTTTATTAGCGCTAATATACTGCTTTCGACCCTTTTGCTCACCAAGCCAACAAGAAAATAAGCCTCCTGTGCCTTAGGCACCGGGACGTATAACGTCCCGGCCACCCTCGCATCGTAGCAGGATATTCGAAGTTCCAGGACTTTTGAAACAGCCTCCGAATATAGTCCTCGCGGCGGAAGTCGCAGGAAGGTGGGCGAGCTGAGACCTCTTGCGATCAACCGTAGGGGCGAGATTCATCACGCCCTCTCATCGGGCGCAATGAATTTCGCCCCTACTTCTGGATAAGTCGCGCTAAGTGTACGGAATCTTCGGGTGGTCCGGCTTGTCCAGTTCTTCCCAGACAATGCCCCATTTCTCTTTGAACAGGGGGCCCAGGCGTTGAAATAGCCTTCCCCAGTGGGACTTGCCTTGCTCCAGGCCCTCCAGGATCTCCGGTACCATAGTGCTCAGCGACGCGAGCTCATCTTTGGGCAAGAAGGATACGGCGCCGTACTTCAAGGCTTGGTTGACGCTCTCCACGTTGATCGAGCGAGCGGTGAGCATGGCAGCGGGTTGTTGGCGCTCGCCGCAGATCTTGAGCAACTCAAAGCCATTGACGCCCATGATGTCGAGAATAGCCAGATCGAACCGTTCCTGCTCAATCAGCTTCTTTGCTTGGCTGAATGTTTCTGCGCCGACGACTTCAGATCCTTCAAGTTGGTCTTTGGCGACTTCGATCACATCAGCCTCGTCATCGACCACCAGGATTCTTTTCCCTTTGAGAACCTGCGGATCAGACATGTTGAGCTCCTGAATTCTGAGTCAGCGTGTTGCAGCGAAAGGTTTTCACTTATGCGAGGGCAATTGCCTAACCGTGTCATTGCGAGGACCCCGGACTCGATCTGGGGGACGAAGCAATCTCCTCTTCGGTGGGTCCGGCATCCCCGGATCGGGGTCCGGGGCAGGCTTGCCCGTCATCCCGACTGACAGGCGAGACGCCTGTTCCACCAATGAGATTGCTTCGTCCCGCTGGACGCGGGACTCGCAATGACATGCTTGGACGCGGTTTCCAGCCGCACGTACCCGAATAGTCACTTGTTCGCGATTTCGTTCTTGTATTTCATGCTAAAAGCCCGTCCACAGGCTGTCAACATGTTTCCCAATTGTTTTTCGAGGTCATTCCGTCAAGTTATTCCTGCGACCGAAAGAGCGAAAAATGTCGCTTGACTCGCGGTTCAATTTAGATTATTGAATGAATTCATAGATTTGATTTCTGGTCTTCATGTGTGAATCATGACCGATCCGCAGCAGCCTCAACGTCCCGGTGATTTTGCCTGTCCTTACTCGGCAGGCTCGGAATTCGATCAAGCACTCCGCCAGGTTCAGGGTCTCCTGCAAGAGGGGAAGCTCGAACCCGCTCTAGACCTCCTCCTGGAGCTGGAAAAGAAATACATCCAGGCTGTTCGGCTCTTTGATTTGCTGGCGGACGTTCTGCTTCGGAGCGGCCAAATAAAGCCGGGAATCCGATACAAGACTCTGCACGAAATCCTCAGGGGAACTTATAAGATCGCCAAAGAGGAGATGCGGGTTGACGGGACTATCGGTTCCGGTCTTCGGTTCGGGCCTGGGGCATCCCCAACCGGCGAGGGCGTGATTGAGTTCGTGCCGGTTTCTTCCGGAGAAATTGCTGAGTCAAGTGTTCGGCCGGGCCTTTATCCTCTCACAGCGGCGATGGGCCTTGAGTTTATGCGGCAAGGCCATTTTCGGCGAGCTTTCGAGATCTTTGACGAACTCGTAAGGAGAAATCCGGATGACCAAGCTCTGAGAGAGGCGAGAGAGCGAGCGCTGAAGAAGGATCGAAGCAAGCAGGTAATGGAACTCCTCCAGCGATGGGTTGCACGAATTGAGCAGATGAAAGCGGAACAATCCCTGGAATCATGATTAATTCATTGAATGCTTTCCAGACGGGTTTGAAAAAGCTCGGCGTAGACGCGGTCTTGTTCAACACTTCCGAATACCTCCCATCGGTGAACCTGCGCTATTTATCAGGTTTTACGGGCTCCGACGCGAGCGTGCTTATCACGGCCCACGAGAAGCACCTTTTCACGGACGGCCGGTACAAATCGCAGGCTGCCCAGGAGGCCCCTGGATTCAGGCTCCATGTGGTGCGCCATAAGATAGAATCGCTCGCCAGGATGCTGGCACGACTCAAGGTCAGACGTCTGGGCATAGAATCGGCACGCGTCAGTTATGAATTCGTGAAGGCACTGGGCCGTAAGAGTCCTCGAGTCAGAGTTGTGGACTTGAGGCGGTCCTTTGTCGAAGAAATGCGGATTCGTAAGAGCCCCCAAGAAAAGAAGAAGATTCAAGAAGCCGCGGCGATTGCCTCTCGATCCTGCAAAGAGCTGCTCCAACGGGGCCTCAACGGAAGGGCTGAAATCGAGGTGGCTGATGAGCTGGAAATGCTCTTTAAGCGGCACCGCGCTCAGGGCCGTGCGTTTGAAACGATCGTCGCTTCGGGCGAACGGAGCGCCTGGCCACACGGCACCGCCACCGAGAAGACCATTTGCAGGGGCGAGCTGGTGATCGTGGATTACGGTTGCGTGGTGGACGGGTACAATAGCGATGAGACCGTCACATGTATAGTGGGGCGGCCTACTTCGGAACAGAAGAAGATTCATGGGGTGGTGCACACTGCGCACAATAAGGCTATAGAGGCACTAAAGACAGGTGTTTCCGTTAAGACCGTGGACAAGGTTGCTCGAGACGTTATCCAGAAGGCGGGGTACGGTAAGTATTTCCTTCACGGGCTGGGCCACGGGCTCGGCCTGGAGGTCCACGAGCCGCCGCGTCTGTCTCCGCTGGGGCGAGGCGTCATTGACGAGGGCATGGTCTTCACCATAGAACCGGGCATCTACCTGGAGGGTGTGGGGGGTGTCCGCCTGGAGAGTCTGGTATACATGGATCGGGACGGTCCGGAGCTCCTCTCTCGGATGCCCAAGGAGCTTATTCTCATCGAGCCGTAGGCCCGACCGCGAGAAACAAATCAACCCCCATTGATTGATGTCAGAACATACATACCCCGAGAAATTCGGGCGTGTGATGCGGAGGATTCATGTACGCAACATCCGATTTCCGAAAAGGACTCAAAATAGAGATAAATGGTGAGCCCTTCATCATCGTGGATTTCTTGCACGTCAAGCCGGGTAAAGGCGGGGCGTTCGTCAGAACCACACTCAAGAGTCTGTTGACGGGCAACGTGATCGATCGCACCTTCAGGTCCGGCGAGAAGGTGGACAGGCCGGATCTGGAAGAGAAATCCATGCAATTCCTTTACGAGGCTGACCAACAGTACTATTTCATGGACGCGGAAACGTACGAGCAGCTTTTCATAACGAAAGAACAATTAGGGGACAGCGTGAACTACCTTCAGGAAAACGTTCAAATAAGCGTCCTTCTCCACAATAGGAAGCCGATTGGCGTAGAAGTGCCCATATTCGTGGAACTGAAGGTAACTTCAACCGAGCCGGGCTTCAAAGGAGATACCGCGGCCGGCGCGACCAAGCCCGCGACCCTGGAGACCGGGCTTACCGTTCAGGTACCCCTATTTGTGAACGAAGGGGACATCCTGAAGATCGACACCCGCACCGGCAAGTACATCGAACGGGTGCGCTGAGCAGGACATCTACCCGGCATCGCCCGGGAGGAGTCAACGAATGGATCCACTCGGTCTGGTCGTGCGTGATGAGGAAACCTTTCTCACCAAGGTCGTGAACCTTGGTATGGAGCAAGGTATATTCACGCGGGACAGAGCTGATGAGATCATCCGGATTTCTGTGGCCATGGCCAACAAGTATGTCCTGGACAAGCACGTGGACTTCCGGTCCACGGAGGAATTGGCCGGCGTCCAAGAGACCATCCTGAAGTTGGTGGGCGTCGGACTTGAGATGAAGGCTGGAAGCGATCCGGATACGGGCATAGGTCTGCTCATGGATGCCTCACCGGTCGATCTCTTCCGTTTGGCGTACACGAGAGTCGAGCGGTTGCGTCATCAGTGGCAGTCACTTCTGCGAGACCACAGAGTGCAGATCTACGTGAGCTCTCAGGAGTACGAATGTCTCAGCGACCTGTGCGTCCAGCGCCTGTCGGACATGAGCATCTTCACCGAGACCGAGGTGGCCGCGATCCGATCGTTGACCCTTGAGGACCAGCTCTTTTCCAGCCTGGGCACAGTCGAATATTATGAGGCCGAGCTGGAGCGATATCAGCTGATACTGCGCATGAAGGAGCTGCTGCCTTTCCAACTGCTTCGACGATCCCCCCTGGTCCGAGCGGAAAACTTATCAGAAGTAGATTCCATCCGCGAGGGGTTCCTCAATACGGCCATAATATCCGCATTTGTGGAAGCCGACGATCCGGTTACGGTGAGCATGGCCGATGTGCGCACCTTTCTGAAGGCTCTCGTGCACCTGGAAGTCGCGGATGTCATTCCCGAAGATGTGGAGACCGTCGTGGTCGATCTCATCCACGAGCTGGCCGAAGACTTGCCCGACCGAGAGGGGGAGCTTTTGACGCGTGAAATTGTCCGTGTGGCCCAGAAGCTCATGGACACGATCGTGAGCGAGTGGGAAACGGTCAATTCGCCCTCGGAAAGCGTGTTTTTCAAACGATGGTGCCGGCTTGTCATCCTCTCGGACGCGCCCGACCCGATAGAGCGTATCCTCGTATCCGGCGAAAAACTCGATGAATTTGATTTCGACCTCCTCATAAGTCATCTGACCGCTTTGCCGCCGGAAGACGCAATCAACCTGCTTGAGAGACTCCCCTGGAAGCGTCTGGACCCGGATCAGACCATCCGCCTGTTCCAGGAATTCCCCGAATACCACACTAACCTGGCCAACCTTGCGGATCTCACAGGATTTGCGGCTGCGGATCTCGTAGATTTGCTGGAAGTCTTTACCCCCGACGCTCTGAAAGAATCATTACCCACTCTCAGAATGGCTGTGTCACGGGTAGAATTCACGCTTGAAGACCTTGAACTGATCGCGGACCTTCCTCACAAGGAAGCTTCGGCTCTCCTCATCAGTTGCCCCCCACCAGGAGATCACGATCCGGAGCAAATCTTACGCGAGTTTGTAGAAGCTTCCGAGACGAGTCGTCGCGTGCTTCTCTTGTCGGGTTGTGGAAGCAAGTGGTTCCCCGATCTTTTTGTAGAAGCGTGGGAGAGCGCGCCCGACCTGGTGAAGAGGACCATTAAGCCGCTCTCTGCTCAGGACGCGGCCACGTTTCTTGAAGCAGCTTCAGGACCCCAGAAGCCGCAGATTGTGCGCTCCAAAACGAAAGAGCCTTCTCTCCGGTTCAAGAGCAAAGCGGTGAACGCTCTGTTCCGTTCGCTCACCCAAGCTCGGCGCAATAGTGTTCTGAAAGTGCTCGGCGAGAACGGGTGAGGGAACCCGCCAATCGTTTAAATCCGCGAGATCGCGCAGTTTCTCGTGGAGGCACTGCTGGGCGAGCCAGCAGTGGCACCCGGCACCCCGTCATTCCTGCGGAAGCAGGAATCCAGTCTTCAAGGCTTGGTACAAGATTCTCAACTATTCGCTTGTTGAGCTTCTGGATTCCCGCGTGCGCGGGAATGACGAACAGGGGCTCAATGGCCACGTCCCCTTGGATCTTCCATCACATGGCGTAACGGACATTATTTTGGGTAATCGGCATAGTCACATTGGTGAATATCAATGAGGGCAGGGCTCCTACGCGTGAACTTTGGAAGAAAGCCCTAGCTTGTCGAGGAATTCCGGGTGAACCGGGTACCCGAGCCGTAGAGCTTCTTGCGCGTGCTTTCTGGCCTCGTCGGTTTCTCCGTTCTCAAGGAGCGCAACCGCGAGGTTGTTGTGAGCCATGCCGAAACGGGGCTCAACCTCAATCGCTTTCCTATTGTGCTCGATGCTCCTGTCGACGTCGCCCAGCGACAGATAGATATTTCCCAGATTGAGATGAGCTGAGGGCGTGTTCGGATCAATCGCCAGAGCCTTCTCGAAACTCTCCATCGCAGGATCGATCATGCCTTTGTTCAAATAAGCCAGGCCGATAGTCACGCAACCTTCTACGAGATCGGGTCGATACTCCAGCGCCTTGAGGCTTTCTTCGATGGCTCCATCGTAATCGCCTTTCTGCAGCAGCACTCCGGCCACGTTGATTCTCGCTTCCAGCAGCCCTGGCCGCAGCTTGAGCGCAGTCCTGAAAGCTTGCAGGCTGCGATCCCAAAGACCTGCTCTCGCTAGCGCCAGCCCGAGATTGTAATGGGCTGTGGGAGAATCGGGTTTCGCAGCCACCACATGCTCTAATCGCTCTATGTCTCGTTGGACCGCTGCTAGCGGTGTAGAACTCTGCTCTTGATCAGTCATTTTACCTCCGGCAGCTCGTCATCGGATCGCGCACTAAGATCGGCCCACGACTGATAGCCCTTCCTAAACTATCGATGAAGCCGGGTAAGGGCTCAATTCAGTGGCTGTCTCAGAAGTCATATTCTGCGATTCATTCGGTAGGGGCGGTTCGTGAACCGCCCTAAAATCCGGGCGCTTCTCGAAGCGCCCCTACCTAGAATTCCGTGCGTCCAAGGGTTTTGAGGCAGCCTCTTCATTGCGCCCGAGAAGAGCTTAGTCTCGAAAGCACAGTATACGAGGGCGGGTTGGTGAGTCAAGGAAGGGGGTAGCGGGACGGGAACATCATGTGGTATATTAGATTTTAAGCCAAACATAGTGGAAATATTGGATTATCATTGACTATTGATAGCCGCTATGATATAACAAGCCCAGTCGTACACGACTACCGACACCCCTGCAGTGGAGTTAATCGGCCAATGCGTCCCCAAGCCGTGCCCGCCGGAAACCAGAGACTTCGAAGCCTGCCCATGGCCGTATTACTCGGCCTGGTCATGGTCACCCTCATGTGGCCGCAGACTGCGGCTGCGTATCAGATGGGCCCTCAGGGACCCTACATGCCTCCGGGACCGGGAGGGATGTACTCCGGCCGAGTCTACCTCGGTGGCGGCGTCAAGTACCGGAACCTGGAAATGGTGGAACTGCGGGTTCTTCCAGTGGAGGCACCAGGATCTCCAGTGTTTCCAGAAGCTCGGTACTCGTTCACGGACAAGATCTGGACTCCTGTCATCGAATTCGGGGTGCACTCCTCGAACTTCTTCGATGTTTTCAGCCAAGTATCCTGGTATTCCGTTTCACACCACCTCTTCACCGGCATCCTGGAATCGAGCGGCGGCGCGGCAGTTGAAACGATCTCGTACAACCTGGACATGAGCGTGATCGAGCTCCGCTCCGGTGGTCGAAGCTGGCAGCCGATCTGGGGGATTGGCAGACTGGGAGTTAGTCTTGGTGGGATATTCGGAGTTGTGCCTTTTGAGGTAAAGCTCAGGAGAGAGTTCACGCTCGGTTTGGTACCGGCGCCCAATGCATCAGCACAACATGAGGATCGTTGGTGGCTGCTGGGCGGTTTCGGAGGAGTTGAAGCGGAAGCCGATATCTGGCGGTTCTTTATCAAAGCGGGAGCGGAATACTCCCTTACCAGTGAATATGCTTTCAAGACCTTCCTGGATACCGAGACGCACATGAAGCCCCAAGGCTTCTCGGCCAACTTCATAGGAGGCTTTCGGTTCTAGAAGATCGGTAAAGCAGTGTCTCAGGCTTTTCCCAGAGCGCGTCTCCAGTCAACAGCAACACGTGTTGTTTTGCCCCTCTTGTTGCGGTAGAGCAAGTATCCTTTTTCCGATCCAAAAAGAAACAAATCCCGCGTGATAATCACGTCTTCGCGGCAGTATTCCTCCAAAAGATCGTGTCTTCCTTCGCGAAACCATCTCACAGCCTGCAATCCGTCTGATAATTTGTTTCGCCCAAGGGTGAACTCGGCAAGCTCGTTGAGTTTCAGGCGAAACCCCAGGGCTCTGTAGATTTCTCGCAAGATGTCAAGATTGGGTCGGGCTCGAAGATCCACATCCGTGTACGCACTCAGCACCTCGTAATCGAAGCGCAGCTGGTTAAAGCCCACGATCAGGTCCGCATCCTTAAGAAGAGCCACCAGATCTCCCACCGTTTCCTCGGTAAAGGTCACGAAGCCGGTTTCCTCGCTGTGAGCTACTCCAAGGGCGAGGCCCATGGCCGCCACGCGGCTCCATCCGCCCACTTCATCCGCGAGGCGCTGGGTCTCCAGATCGAAAACCACGATCTTCTCGGGTCGAACGATTCGCGATGGCCGCGCCGCCTCCGCTGGGCTCTTCCCGGCCAACTGCGGACCACCCCCGGACTTGGGCCGCGGTGGCTCGCGAGGCGCCTCAAGATTAGCGACGAGATTCCCGGATGGGGCTTTGCCGGGAACGATGGATTGAGCCTTTCCGGTTTCCGGGACCTTTTTCGCTGGAGGAGAGAGCCCACCTGAGCCCGAACCCAACTCGGGAAAGATCAGGAACGGACGCTTAGCCTGAGGACGAGCGATCTTCTCGTTCAGACGCTCAGGTTCCAGGAGATACGTGAGCACCTGCAAGCAGGCCTTCTTGTCCAGGGGCTTGTTCCCCGAGCCGCACTTGGGCGAATGGATGCACGAAGGGCAGCCATCTTCACATGGGCAACCTTCCACAAGAGCCTTTGTCTTCTGCAAGAGCTCTTCGACGCGGCCGAAGATGTGATGCGCAAGACCCACGCCGCCTGGATGCCCGTCATATATGAATACCGCGGCCCGACAGACCTGTTCGTGCTGGGGTGTGCTGATGCCTCCGATGTCGTCCCGATCGCACAGGGCAAACAGGGGGAACATGGAGATAGCAGCGTGCTCCATGGCGTGAATGCCGCCCATGAAATGCAGCCCAGAGTCCTGGACTTTCTCCTTGACCCGGTCAGGTATCTCGATCCAAAACCCCACCGTTTCGAAGTGCATGGGCGGAAGGTCCAGCTCTACCACGCCGATCAAGTCCTGGCCTGCGGTGCGCCGCTTCTCGTAACTGATGATCCTCTCGGTGACTTTTAGGCGACCTTCCCGCACGATGAAACCAGGGAATTCCCTCGAATCCAACGGCGCGCCCAGAATATCGGTGTCCTTTTCGGAGAGTGCCCGCGTGTAGTAATTGAGTCTTGCTGGTTTCGCGAGCACATTGCGACGTTCCAGATCGAGTTTTGTAATCAAGTACTGGCTTGCGCGGTGCAGATATACCGCGCCTTCGTGGCATTCACTGAAGACCCTGCCACCCGACGAGATGCCGATAAGCGTCTTGCCGTCTTCGAGGAAGATCGAGAACGCAGTCCCCACCGAGCGCAGGTCCACTTCCCGTTGGGGTCGCTTCCTGGAAGAATGCCAGGAGCCATCTTCTTCGACTCTATAGAGCGCGCCTGACTCTTCCAGGTCCTGGAGCACCTCCTGCACATCGGGCGATGTAATGAATTCTTCATGCGCTTGCAACGGAGTTTCAGCAGCCGCGCACGGGAGATGGCGCTTGAGCACTTCACGGTTGAGTGGGTCGACCACCGCGTCCTCGCAACCGCGGCGGAAGAAATCATGCGGATTCTTCAGAAAATACTGATCGAGCGCATCATTGCCCGCAATCATCACGATCGCGCTGGAACGGCCGGCACGGCCGACTCGACCGCCCCTCTGCCACGTGTTGATGATGGTTCCGGGATAGCCCACCAGAATGCAGAGATCCAGACCGCCCACATCGATGCCCATCTCCAGTGCTGATGTGGAGATGACTCCGTCCATCTTGCCGGAAAAGAGGTTCGATTCGATCTCGCGGCGCTCTTCAGGCAGGAATCCGGCCCGATACGAGCTGATGCGGTTCTTCAAGAATGGTGCCTCACCCAGCACCCATGTGGTGATCAGTTCCGTGATTTTTCGGGCTCTCGTAAAGACGATGGTCTTGAGACCCAGCTTCAAGGCCGCGATGAACAGGCGGGAAGTCACCGTGTACGGGCTGAGTTCCGGCTGCACGAAGAGAAAATGGCGCTCCGAAGACGGCGCTCCGTTCTGATCGACCACGCCGATCTCATCGCCGATCAGCCGTGAAAGGAACTCTCCGGGATTCGCAACCGTTGCGGATGATGCAAAGAATTGAGGCTGCGATCCGTAAAGCGCGCATACACGCTTCGTGCGAAGAATCACCTGCGAGATATGGCTGCCGAAAATCCCTTTGTACGTATGAACCTCGTCAAGGACCACATGAGCCAGATGCGCAAAAAAATCCTTCCAGGCGTCGTGGTACGCCAGGAAGCCCACGTGGAGCATGTCAGGATTGGTGATGAGCACCCGTGGCGGTCTGCTGCGTATCTTGCGGCGCTCGCTTTCAGGCGTGTCTCCATCGTAGACCGCGGCACTGATGCCCTGGGGCGTGGCAAGGGCCAGAAATGCGTCCCGTTGATCGCGTTCCAGGGCTTTCAGAGGAAACAGAAAGAGCGCGGTGGCTTCCGGATCTCGTACGAGCGTGTGAAGCACTGCGGCATGGTAGGCCAGCGTCTTGCCGCTGGCCGTGCTCGTGGCCAGCACAACGTTGCGGCGTTGAAGAGAGAGCTGGATTGCTTCGGCTTGGTGCGAATAGAGCTCCTGAATTCCCGACGCGATGATCAGATCGCGCGCCCGGTGATCCAGTTCGCTGGGGATCTCCTTCAGGACTGCATCTCGGGCCGGGATCTTTTCGTGATGCACGAGCCGCCATTCTCCGCGACGAGGGCGGCTCAACATGTGGAGAAAGTCCTGGAGCACGACGGATTACCGTAACAAGATTAATTAGTTACAATGGCGCCGAACTTGAATGTTCCGATCATATCGGCGCTGCTTAGTAGTGTCAACATCACGTACCGGAGGATCTCTATACAATCATGCATTGAGAACGGACCTGTCTAGGCATCACCCTTCAAACGGATCGACGAGAAACCGTAGGGGCGCAATTCATTGCGCCCGATACAAGGGCGTGATGAATCACGCCCCTACAGTCAATCCTAATCCATTGACCTCATGGCAACTTCGGTGCGAACGAGCTGCGAAAGACCACGTCTATTGCACGTTCCTGTAATCGTTTCCGGATCGCTTTTCTGGGCAGACGAGATAATCTATAGTTGGTTTTCGAGACCTTGCGACCGGAGGGCGCTGTTATGCGCGGCATGAAGCCGACAAGAGGGATCGCTAAAGCCGGCCCGAAGATTGACGACGCGCGTCGCGACAGAGACGAGCGGATGGCTGGTTACCGAGAGCGAGCACTCAAGATGTTTCCGCATATTTGCGGTCGGTGCGGACGCGAGTTTGAGGGCAAAAGGCTTCGTGAGCTGACGGTGCACCACAAAGATCATGACCATGAAAACAATCCGCTGGACGGCAGCAACTGGGAGTTGTTGTGCATCTACTGTCACGACATGGAGCACCAGCTCTACCTGAATGAGGAATATGATGACGAGCCCTCAGAAGGCGAAACGCAAAAGTCATCGTCAACGAACAAGCCGTTTGCGAGTATCGGGGATTTGCTGAAGGAGAAGAAATAGCCGATGCACGCAAGGACAGACGTACGCACGCAATTAAGCGCTATTCTCGTGGCCTTCTTCTTGGTCTTCGTGTCGCTTACGAGTGGCAAACCGATCTGTTTCGCTGCGGATCAAGGCGCCAAGGAAGGTGAATCAATCACCACAATGGAATTGAAGCTGGGCAACGGCACAATTAAAGCCGTGATTGCGGACACTCCCTCCAGTCGGGAACGTGGGCTCCTGGGCTGGCAAACTATCGATGATAACACTGGAATGCTCCTGGACTTCGTCTTCGAGGGCATATACGCCATCCACATGCAGGGGATGAAATTCCCCATAGATGCCGTGTGGATAGACTCCACCGGTCGCGTTCTCCTGATCTACGAAAACATTCAACCCAATTCCGGTCTCACGTATCCCTCCCTGGTTCGCAGCCGGTACTGCCTTGAATTGAAGGCCGGCTCCTGCAAACGTCTTGGCGTGTCTATGGGCGAAAAGGTGGGGTTTGGCAGGCGGGACCGCACCGTTCCATAAATGCTTCGGGGCTCATATCGTCGCGAATTCCAAGTCTAGTAAGGCAGAAGTCGTAGCGGACCGGATCATCGGGAGAAATGGCCCGAAACGCGTCGGTTATCTCCTGCGCGGTTCGCAGGTTGGCTTGTTTCCGATGGGTGAAGCCCATTTGTAGGCAGATTCGGTGCATGTGCAGATCCACGGGCACAATCAATTTGGACCGCGGAACGTCGTCCCAGCCCCCTGGATCCACTTCATCCTTTCGCACCATCCACCGAAGGAAAAGATGCAGACGTTTGCACGCGCTGCCTGCTTCCGGCGGAGGAAGCAGGCTCCGAGGTCTTCCGTTGAACACGGAAGACAACTCTTTCACGAACCGAGCAAGTGCAGGCAACACCGTGGGATGTCCATCACGCAACCCTTGGACAAAGCACGAGCGCAATGATTCGTGACGTTCGATCACCCGCTTGACCCCATAAAGCAGGGTGGCAATTTCAAGCCCGGTCGTGAACCGGTGCTTGCAGTCGTGGAAAGTCTTAACCAGCGTATCGCGGCTTGCATTCATAAGAAACGCATTGGGCGACGGCATGCGGTCCAAGACACGGGAAACGCTGCGCAGGATGTGCTTAACCCCTCCGTACGCCAAACCTGAAGAGATCAGCGCGACAATTTCTCGATCGGCAGGATCTGGGTAATAGTAAAGGAATTCTAGGGGATCGGGATGGACGAATTCCCGTCTATTCAGCGCCGCATACAGGTCCTCAAGCTGTTGAGCATATTTTCGTGCAGGCATAATTGTCATTCGTGGGACAGGCGTCTGAGACCCTCTGCCAATTCCGTGAGTCCTTCACGGTCCAGGAGCGAGATGTTCTTACCATCCACTTTGATGAAGCCCTGCTGGGTCATCTTTTGCAAAATCCTGGACAAGGTTTCGGGTATGGTACCGAGCATGGCTGCAAGCTGGTTTTTGGGCACGGTTAAGGCGACCTGACTTGATTCAGGCTGTCGAGCGTTCAGATCGAGCAGGTGAGCCGCGAGTCGGCCTGGGACCTCTTTCAGGGATAGGTCGTCGATCATCGCGGCAAATCTCCGTAGTCTCCGCGACAGAACGCCCAACATGTTCAGGACAAGCGATGGATTGCGTTTGATCAGATCGATGAACGCGGTCCGCGGAAAGAACATCACGCTGCTCTTTTCCAGCGGCTCTGAATTTGCCGGAAAACGCCGCCCCTCGAACACAGGGACTTCGCCGAACGGTTCACCGGGGCCGAATATGTGGAGGATCTGCTCTTTTCCGTCTGCAGAGAGCTTGAAGATCTTTATCCGACCCGTCAGCACAACATAGAACCCGTTGCCTGCTTCGCCGTCCGAAAAGATGGTTTCACCACGTTCGAAGGTCTTCAGCAGCGCGATGGACGCTAGATCCTGCTGCTGAGTCTCGGATATGCCCTCGAAAAGGGGCATCTGCGCAATATGGGCCTTTTTGTCCACGCGCTCTTCCCTTTCTGTGCTCTGTTGACTCAAGTCAAGGACAACCCGAGTATTGATTTCTAATGTATGTATAACGAAAACCGTTAGCTCTCGAAAAACACGATGGAGCAAAAGGCACGGCACGTCAAGTTTGAGCACGAGAATACAAGAGGTCAATGTGACATGCCCATGAAATGGTCCAAAGAAGCTGAAGAGGCGATCTCACGAGTTCCCTTCTTCGTCAGACGGCGGGTCCGCAAGAAGGTCGAGGAAGAAACCGCCCGCTGCGGCGACCATATCGTTACGATGCAGCACGTGAATTCATGTCGCCGGCATTACCTGGAAAATATGGACCAGGAAGTGAAAGGCTTCCAGCTTGAAACCTGCTTCGGCCCCGCAGGCTGCCCAAATCGGGCTGTTGTGGACCCGGAGCTTATCCCACAACTAGAGCGCGTATTGACCGCGCACAATTTGCGGGAATTCCTTCGCGAGCGCGTGGGCGGCCCCTTGAAGTTGCACCACGAATTCAGGGTTTCTATCTCAGATTGCCCCAACGCATGCTCTCGACCGCAGATCGCTGATGTGGGCATCATCGGCGCGCTTACTCCTCAACTGACCGAGGAACCCTGCAGCCAATGCCTGGCGTGCGTGGACGCGTGCAAAGAAGAAGCAATCAGTCTGCCCGACGGCGCGGAGAAACCCTTCATCGACCGAGACAAATGTGTGCTGTGCGGACAATGCGTCCGTGTGTGTCCGACCGGCACCTGGACCGCAGGCGCGCAGGGATATCGTTTCCTGGTGGGCGGCAAGCTGGGACGGCATCCTCAACTCGCAACGGAAATCCCTGGAATCCGTTCCGCGTCGGAAGTGCTGAGCGCGCTGGAGCGCTGCCTGGAACATTACAAGCAGTATAATCGTAACGGCGAACGGTTTGGCGAAGTCCTCAATCGCACGGGTTATGATTTCCTGCTCGAGGAAAATAATTCGCTTCCCACGTCAGTGGCATGTGGAGCGAATCGGTAGAGCGGTTCTAGGGCGGATTTAGGGCCTAACGAACCGCCAGAAAAAAATATAACCTCTTGACATAAATCAAGGTGCTTTGAATTGAGCAGACTTAAACTGAGATCATGAGAAGGGCGCCAAGAAACGGAAGGTGAGCCATGAAATGCCCAGGACAAGATCCCAGATTTTGGAAGTTCGACGCCATATTCGAGACGGAATGTCCCCACTGCGGCGCGGCCCTGGAGTTCTTCAAGGATGAGACGCGGCGCACATGCAAGAAGTGCGGCAACAAGGTGCTCAACCCCAAGATGGACTTTGGTTGCGCAGCGCACTGCAAGTTCGCGGAACAGTGCTTCGGTGAGCTGCCCCCCGAACTCCTGCAGCAGAAAGAAGACCTTCTCAAAGATCGAGTCGCTGTGGAGATGAAGCAGCACTTCAAGAACGATTTCAAGCGCATAGCTCA
>JBMOME010000090.1:8694-16624 GCA_049323095.1 Thermodesulfobacteriota bacterium | reverse complement strand
ATAACTCGTAGAGCTCAAAGTGAAGCGCGCGGCCCTTGTCGGTTTCTCCCTTCAGCATGTGCGCGACCAATTGGGACATCTTGTCAGGAACAATGTTCGTGAGAACGGAGATAACTCCTTTGCCTCCCAGAGCCATGAGCGGAAATGTCATCTGGTCATCCCCGGAGAGCACATCGAAATCCGGACCGCAGAGTCGTATCACTTCGCTCATTTGGAGTATGGACCCGGACGCTTCTTTCACTCCAACTATATTGGGTACCTTGGAGAGCCGTGCCATTGTCTCGTTTTCCACATTGACGCCCGTGCGGCTTTGAATATTGTAAACCACGATGGGGATATCCACGGCTTCGGCGACAGTCTTAAAATGCTGGTACAGCCCTTCCTGGGTAGGCTTATTGTAGTACGGGGAGACCATGAGCGCGCCGTCCGCGCCCACCTCCTTCGCGTGCTTCGTGAGCGCAAGCGCCTCCTGAGTGCTGTTGGACCCGGTCCCGGCCACCACCTTGACCTGTCCGGCCACTTCCTTGGTGGTGATCTCTACCACCTGCTTGTGTTCTTCGTGGCTCAGGGTAGGCGATTCCCCGGTCGTTCCGCACGGAACAAATCCGCTCAGCCCGCCGTCGACGCCAAAGCGGATGAGTGACCGAAGCGCGGCCACATCCACTTTGCCGTCTTTGAACGGGGTCACAATTGCAGTGAACGCTCCTTGAAACATTCTTTCCTCCTTCGGCGAGATTACAGCATCTTATCCGGGATGTGCTCTCCACGAATCAAGTCGTCATACGTCTCTCTCTCTCGCACCACGAAGTAGTCGTCTCCGGCTATCAGCACCTCAGCGGCTCGCGGCCGTGAATTGTAGTTGGAAGACATGCAGAAACCGTACGCTCCCGCGCTCATCAGTGCGAGCAGATCACCTGATCGCATTTCGTCCAATTCTCTGTCCTGGGCCAAGAAATCTGCCGATTCGCAGATGGGCCCGACCACGTCGGCAACTACTTTGTGCGACTCGTGGCCCACGCCGTCCTGAATTACTTTCTGGATACCGTGATGGGCCTTATACAGAGCGGGACGAATCAAGTCGTTCATGGCCGCGTCAACGATAACAAAGCGCTTGAGGGTGCCTTGTTTTTGATACAAGACCCTCGTGACCAGGATTCCTGCGTTTCCCACCAGCACCCGTCCAGGCTCCAAGATGAGGGTCACATCCATATCTCGCACTCGCTCGATGAGCGCCTGCCCGTAAGCCGCTGGGGACGGCGGTTCTTCCTGGTCATAGGGGATACCGAGTCCGCCGCCGATGTCCAGGTACCGGATATTGAGTCCTTCGGAGCGAAGCGTACCGATAAGCTCCCCAAGACGGTCCACAGCCGCCATGAACGGAGAGAGGTCGGTCAATTGGCTCCCGATGTGGCAATCCACACCGATGGGTTCCAGACCCTCCATCGCGGCTGCCCTGCGGTATAAGTCCAATGACCGCTCCACTTCAATCCCGAACTTGTTCTTCTTCAAGCCGGTGGAAATGTACGGATGGGTCCGAGGGTCCACGTCGGGATTGAGTCGCACCGCTATCCTGGCTCTTTGGCCCAGGGACCGAGCACGTTGGTCCAGGAGATCGAGTTCTTCTTCCGATTCCACGTTGAACATGAGGATATCGGCCCTGAGGGCCTCATCCATCTCCGTGGCTTTCTTGCCCACTCCCGAATAGACAATTTTCGATGGCACCACGCCGGCCTTGAGGGCCCGATGAAGCTCTCCTCCAGATACGATGTCCGTCCCTCCGCCCAGGCCCGCGAAGACATTCAAGATCGCAAGATTCGAGCACGCCTTCATCGAATAGCAAATCAGGTGATTCAAATTGGCGAAGGGCTCCTCGAATACCTTGAAGTGTCTCACCAGGGTCTGTCGGCTGTAAACGTACACAGGGGTGCCGACTTCCTCGCATATCCTGGTCAAAGGCACGTTTTCGCAATAGAGCTCGTTGTTTATATAGTGAAAATGATGCATATCGTTCCTAATCAGCGAGTATTCCTCACCGCCTCAGATGTGGAGGGCCTCGATTCTTCGTCCGGGCGTCCTTCCGGGAACGCCTTAACCGAGTAGCGGTATTGGCGACCTTTCTTCACGTTCGCATCGTTTATCCATGCATTTGCCAGCGGCCTGGGATTGATTCTAGTGAATGGCTTTCCTTCCTCGGACCGATAGACATTGTACCGAGTTTCGGCCTTAGGGATCTGCACCTTGTCCCACGCCACGCGAATGCCTTGCGACGTGGCCACGACTTTCACATTCTCCGGGGAATCCCACTGCACCTTCGGAAAGACCGCGCGCACAGCCTGCGAGGGCTCCGATTCCAGGGGTACGCCGCCGCTCATCTTCATCGAACGGACCACGTAATAATAAGTTTTGTCCTTTTCAACTTGTTTGTCCACAAACGAATTCTCTGCCCAACGGGTTCCGCCCACCGATTTCATGTCCCTCGGATCGGAAGAATCACCCCGATAGACCTTGTAGGTGCGTATCCCTGCGGGAGCATCGGGGGCTTCCCAGTTCAGGATGATGCCTGTCTTATCAAATTCCGATCTGAGCCCTCTCGGGGCCGGCGGCACCTCTTCTACCGCAACCGTCACTGTAGAAGTCTTCGCGCCTTCTCTGCCTCTGTCGTTGTACGCGGACACCGCATAGAAGTACACGTTCCCTGGACTAGTCCTATCATCCGTGTAGGTCACTTCGTTCCCGACAATTTCCGCGTTTGTCGGCGTGCGATAATCCACACTCGCATGAAGGTTTGCAGCCTTATCGCAATCGGGACAGGCTTCCCCGGATCTACGGCTGCTACGGAAAACCTTGAACCCACCGAGATCCTTCAACTGAGAACCATCTGCATTGGATCGCGGTATGTCCCATTTCAGGACCACCTGATTCGGATACGCGTGAGCATCCACGAGGCCTATCTCTCCTGGTACAGCAGCGGTTGCGGGCCTGGGATGAGTTTTGTATCCACACCCCGCGAGAAGGCAAGAAGCAGCAAGAATAGCCATACCTGCGCTTGCTCTCCTCACGTCTTAGACTCCCGTGCTTAACGTCCGGATCGGGACCCGCGTGACTTTTCTCCTAACTTCTTCAGGAATGCCCGAGCATCGCGAATCTGTTCCTTCACTCGCGCCCGAGCTGTTCCTCCTTTATGCTTCCTCGCCTCCACCATCTCCTGCGGAGTGAAGAGGCGTTCGCCTTTCATCTGACCGAGACCGGAGCGCTCCGTCATTCGGCGCACCAATTCGCCGACGGCTGCATGAGCCTCTCGGAAAGGCTTCCCTTGCCGGACATACGAGTCCGCGAGATCCGTGGCTGCAAGGGCAGGATCGGACGCGGCTATCAACATGTTCTCTCGGCGAAATCGGATCCCGGGAATAAGCCCAGCCATAATGCGCACGGACATGGAAACAGTGTCCAGGCAATCAAAGACCGGCTCTTTGTCTTCCTGCAAATCCTTGTTGTACGTCAGCGGCAGAGCCTTGAGCACGGTCAGGAGCGCCATGAGATCGCCATATACCCGCCCGGTCTTTGCACGAATTAGCTCGCACGCGTCTGGGTTCTTCTTCTGAGGCATAATACTGGACCCGGAGCAGAACTCGTCCGGAAGCGTGCAGAAGCCGAATTCCTGCGAGGACCAGAGGATAAGCTCTTCAGCGAGCCGCGACAGATGCATCATAATCATGGAGCAGTTGAATGCAAATTCCACCGCGAAATCCCTGTCTGAGACCGCGTCCATTGAATTGGTCGCAACAGCGCTGAAGCCCAACTCTTGCGCGACCCACTCTCGATCTATCGGAAAAGTGGTTCCAGCCAGCGCGGCAGAGCCAAGCGGCATCCGATCAATTCGCGACACTGAGTCGCATAGGCGCTGCCAGTCTCTGCGGAACATCTCGAAGTAAGCCATGAGATGGTGAGCCAGCAGCACCGGTTGCGCACGCTGGAGATGGGTATAGCCCGGCATCATGATCTCGATGTTCTGTTCCGCGGCATCCACCAGCGCGGACATAAAACCTCGCAGATACTCCTGAAGCAGTCGAACTTCGTCGAGAAGATACATCCTGAGGTCGAGCGCGATCTGGTCGTTCCTGCTCCTCGCTGTGTGGAGCTTGCCGGCCACGTCCCCTATTTCTCGTTTCAAGGCTTCTTCCACGTTCACGTGGACATCTTCCAGCTCTTCCTTGAATTGGATCTCGCCACGTCTGACGCGTTCCAGGACCGATCGGAGCCCTGCTTCGATCTTGCGGGCCTCATCCCGAGAAATGATCTTCTGCCGCGCCAGCATCTTTGCGTGCGCAATGCTCCCTCTGATGTCCTGCTCATAGAGCCTGTGATCCACCGCTATCGAGGCATTGAACTGCGCGAAGAGCGGGTCCATCCCGCCGCGGAAACGGCCTTTGCGCACACCCGCGGCTTTTCCGGTCTTCATCGCAGTAATTTTCTTCTTCGGGCTACGTGCCACTCCAAAAGCCTCCGGGAAAACTAGACCTTGCACTTCATCATGGACCGAATCCTGAGACGCAGGGCGTTAAGACGGATAAAGCCACTCGCGTCTGCCTGCGAGTACACCTTGTCCTCCTCGAACGTGGCAAAACGTTCGTCGTAGAGCGATTCATCAGATCGGCGGCCCGTCACGGTTACACTTCCCTTGTACAGCCGCAGGCGCACTTCGCCGGAAACCGAGCACGCGGCCTCATCGATGGCTCCCTGAAGCATCTGACGCTCCGGAGAAAACCAATAGCCGTTGTAGACCAACGATGCGTATCGTGGGATCCACTCGTCCTTGAGATGCTGGACCTCCCGATCGAGCGTGATGGACTCCATAGCTCTCCGGGCCGCATGCAGTACGGTTCCGCCGGGCGTCTCATAGACCCCGCGGCTCTTCATGCCGACGTACCGGTTTTCCACCACGTCCGCTCGTCCGACGCCGTTCCGGCCTCCGATCATATTGAGTCGGTGTAATAGCTCCGCGGGAGACAACCGATCTGCGTCAATCGCCACAGGATCGCCTCGCTCGAACGTGATAGTGATCTCTTCGGGCACATCGGGGGCCTTTCTAGGATCCACGGTGAGGAGGAACATGTCTGCCGGCGGTTCTGCCCACGGATCCTCCAGAATGCCGCCTTCAAAGCTCAGGTGGAGCAGATTCCGATCCATGCTGTACGGTTTCTCCGCGGTGGACGTCACCGCAATCCCATTCTTTCGGCAATACTCGATCAGGTCGGAACGGGAGCGCATCTCCCAAATGCGCCACGGGGCTATGACCATGATGTTTGGATCCATCGCGAGGTACGAAAGCTCAAACCGTACCTGGTCGTTGCCTTTTCCGGTCGCGCCGTGAGCCACCGCGTCTGCGCTCAGTTTCTGCGCTAGATCCATCTGAGCCTTCGCGATGCAAGGCCTGGCTATGGACGTGCCGAGCAAGTAAGCGCCTTCGTATATCGCGTTTGCCCGGAACATTGGGAACACATAGTCCCTGACAAACTCCTCCTTCAGGTCCACGATATGGATCGACTCCGCGCCCGTGGCCTTGGCCTTGCCTTCCAACGGAGCAAGTTCCTCGCCTTGTCCCAGGTCCGCGGCGAAAGCTGCCACCGGGCACTGATACCGCTCGATAAGCCAATGCAATATGACCGAAGTGTCCAGTCCTCCTGAATAGGCCAGGACTATTCTTTTCAGCTTCTTTTCTACCAACACGTTTCTCCGTCTATCGTGTATTTCATTTTCGACGTTCTGCCGGGTCGTGAGACATGAGCATTTCAAGAATCGCTTTTTGCACGTGGAGGCGATTTTCGGCCTGGTCCCAGATCAGGGAATGCCGCGATTCCATGACTTCATCCGTAATCTCCTCTCCGCGATGCGCCGGCAGGCAGTGCAGCACGTACACATGCTCAGGAGCAAGATCGACAAGGTCACCATCCACGCAGTAATGCGCGAAGGCTTTGGACCTGATCTCGGCTTCTTCCTCTTGGCCCATAGATGCCCAGACGTCCGTAGAGATCACGTCCGCGCCGCGGGCAACGTCCTTGGGGTTTCTGGAAAGCGTGATCCGGTCGCTATTGAATTCCACCGCCGGGTTGTACCCCTCGGGGCAAGCAAGAGCCAGCCTAAAGCCCAACACTTTGGCAGCCTCGATCCATGAATTCGCCATGTTGTTGCCATCGCCGATCCAGGCCGCTTTGAGCCTGGTGACATCAAGGCCCACCTCCTGAAGGGTGAACAAGTCGGCCAAGACTTGACACGGATGATGCAAATCCGTCAGGCCGTTGATCACCGGTATGGAAGACCATTCAGCAAGCTCTTCCACAATGTCGTGCCCAAAGGTTCGCACAACCAGGGCGTCCAGATACCGCGAGAGCACCCGGGCAGTGTCCCTGATCGGCTCACCGCGTCCCATCTGGATTTCATGTCGGCTGAGAAAAATCGTATCCCCTCCGAGCTGGCGAATACCCACCTCGAATGATACTCGCGTGCGGGTCGAAGGCTTCTCGAAGAGGAGCCCGACGGTGCGGCCCTGGAGCGGCAGAGCCGGGCCTCTTCCCGGAATTCCTTTCTTGATCTCCGCGGACCGCTTCAGGAGCGCCAGGATCTCCTCGCGGGAGCAATCGGCAATGGTGAGGAAGTCCTTCTTCCTAAGCATCGGAAACCTCCTGCATCTGAGCCAGGACGGCCTCCAACGCCACGATCATCTCGTCAATTTCCGCTTCGGTGACGATTAGCGGAGGCAAGAACCTGAGCACCGTCTCCGCGGTGCAATTGACCAACACACCTCGTTCACGCATGGCCGCGACCATGTCCGTGCACGGGACAGCCAGCTCAATTGCCTGCATGAGCCCGATGCCTCTCACTTCTTTGACGAGGGAATAGCGCGCGGCCAATTGCTGCAACTTGGTTCCGAGGTATGCGCCTTTGCCCGAGACGCTCTTGAGGAATCCATCCGATAGCACCTCTTCCACTACATACACAGCAGCGGACGACGCCAGAGGATTGCCGCCAAAAGTTGAGGCATGAGTTCCGGGAACCAACGCCTGCGCCACTTTGTCAGTCGCGAGCAATGCGCCTATGGGGACACCGCCTGCCAATCCCTTTGCGAGGGTTGCCACATCGGGAGCAAAGTCAAAGTGCTCGTGCGCGAGCAACGTGCCGGTTCGCCCCGTGCCGGTCTGGACTTCGTCAAGCATAAGCAAACAGCCCCGAGCGTCACACAACGCCCGAACCTTCCGCAAATAGTCTCTCGGCGGAATACGTACCCCACCCTCCCCCTGGATCGGTTCCACGAGGACCGCACAAACGTCCGGAGTCACGGCTTTCTCCAAAGCACCAAAGTCGCCGAACGGGACATGTCGGAATCCATCGACTTCAGGCTCGAAGCCCTTGCGGTACTTCATTTGGCCGGTTGCTGCCAGCGTCGCCAGAGTCCGGCCGTGAAAGGAATTCTCCATGGCCACAATCCGGTATCGGTCGTGCTCTCCCCGATCATGCAAGAACTTCCGAGCCAGCTTGATGGCTCCCTCATTGGCTTCTGCGCCCGAGTTGCAGAAGAAGACCTTGTCGGCAAACGTGTGCTCAACCAGGAGCCGCGCCAAACGAATCTGGGGTTCAATGTGATACAAATTCGACACGTGAATCAGCTTTTTCGCCTGGTCACCCAAAACCGCGGCCAAGCCGGGATGACCGTGGCCCAGAGGGCACGCGGCTATACCGGCAACGAAATCGAGATACTCACGACCTTCGCTGTCCTTTACGCGGCAGCCATGCCCTTCGACGAGCATGATGGGAGTCCGTCCGTACGTATTGAAGACGTACCGTGCGTTCTCCGCGATAAACTGTTCCGATGCCATTCAATACCTCGTTATTTGGCACGCTCTCGCAAGATCTCCGTGCCGATGCCCTGATCGGT
>JBMOME010000090.1:0-8684 GCA_049323095.1 Thermodesulfobacteriota bacterium | reverse complement strand
GCAACTCCAAAAGGATCGCGTGGGGAACCCGACCGTCGATCACATGCGCCTTGGGCACACCGCCTCGCAGAGCGACCAGGCAGCACTTGAGCTTCGGTATCATCCCACCGGAAGCGGTCCCCTTAGCGATCAGCTCTTCTGCCGCCTGCTCCGAAAGGGTTGATATGAGCTGCTCTTCCTGGTCCAAGACACCCACGACGTCGGTCAAAACGATGAATCTTTCCGCGCTCAGCGCTGCGGACAACGCGCCGGCAGCTGTGTCCGCGTTTATGTTGTACGGCTTTTCCCCGGGCCCGGCGCCTACCGGCGCGATGACAGGAATAAAGCCGCGTTCCTCAAGGGAATCAATGAGCTCCGGGTTTATGGTCTCCACCTCCCCGACCAGTCCCAGGTCCTCGTCCGTGTCCGCGAGCCGCGCGGGACGGGCTTTCCTGGCCCTTATCAAACAACCATCTCGTCCGGACAGGCCCACGGCCCGCGCACCATAGTAGTTGATCAGGGAAACCACGTCCTTGTTGACCTTGGCTACCAGCACCATCTCCACCACGTCCATGGTCTCCTCGTCGGTCACACGGAGACCTTTCACAAAACGGCTCTCTTTGCCTATCCGTTTCAGCAAAGCCCCTATCTGAGGCCCACCGCCATGGACGATGATCGGTTTGATGCCTATAAAGCTCAACAGCGCCATATCCTCGGCGAATGCACTCTTGAGCGCGGAGTCGGTCATCGCGCTCCCGCCGTACTTGATGACGATCCGTCTGCCTCTGAAGTTGCGGATGTACGGGAGCGCCTCAACGAGGATTGTCGCTCGTTGTTTGGCAGTAATCTTAGCGGTGTGAGCCCGGGTCATGGCGCGAGGTCCTACTTTAGGTTATCCATTCAACTTGTTGATAAGCTAGGCGATTTATTCGGATAAGTCAAGCCGAATCAACTCACCCCTTTCAGAGCCAAAAACTATATATTACCACGCAATCTGCATACCCTCATATGGTTTTCAGTCGCCACGCATGACCATTCAGTTGCGCGGAGGAGTTTGACGCTATCTGCCCTTGCGAGGAGTGAAAGGTGGGACAGGCGTCCCGCCTGTCCTAGAATGACGGGCAAGATGCCCGTCCCACCAGCAATCCCCTCTTTTCAAGGTTGGGAGATTGCTTCGCTGCGCCCGCAATGACGGTTGTTGGCCGCGTAACTGAATGCTAACCGACGCGTTTCACGGCGGTCACGATCATCTGGTGTCCGTACCGCGTAAACCGGATCGTCTCGTCAATGATCTTTCGCAACGGCCGGAAAAGCGACCACGTTGAGGGCAATTCCCTTTCAGGATGGTACAGCTTCCTGCGCAGGTTGAACGAGCGGGTTCGAACGCGCACAAGATCGAATCCTGCCTGACGCAGGAGGGCTCCTATCGTAGCCGGTTCGAACAGGTGGATGTGATCCGAACCATTGAGATAAACCCATTCGGGGCCGTTTACCCAGCGGGACAAAGACGCAAAATTCGTGGTGGAGAGATGTACCAGTCCACCGGGCCGAAGAGCGCTGTGGATTCGCCCGAGAGCTGCCCGCGGGGACTGAAGATGCTCGATCACGTCCCAGATGCGCACCGCGTCCATGGTTCCCGGAGGTACAGCGAAGTCTTCCGCTGGTTCAACCACAAGATGGATGGATTTTCTCTTTCTCAGATGCTCTAAGGCGCTGGAGTTAATCTCTACGGCCCAAGTTTCCCACCCGATTTGGGCAGCTTCCTCAAGGAACCAACCTCGACCCGCGCCCACCTCCATGAGCCGATTGTGCTTTCGGAACGGCTCGTAGAGCCTTAGTTCACGCTTTAGCCGTCTCCGCTGCGCAGGCGTGAGTTCATCCTCCCCCATCGCGCCTGTTCCCGATTGCCGCTGGATGTCTTGATGCGCAGCCAGGCGCGGGCTTACGAAGACCAATCCGCAGTTGACGCATCGTACGTGGCGGAAGCCTTCTTTGACAAAGAGCACCTTGTGACTCGATCTTTGGCAAAGATCACAAGGCACTTCAATCATGGTCTCGCGTTCATTCATGATCACGGGCGCATTGTAACATCCGTCTCGGTACCGCTCCATTGGGGTTCGAATCTTTCGCGTCCACGATGCCGCGGGAAACGAACTAGGGCAGCATTGCAGCAGCACCCTTGAAGCGGACACCGAATTCTGATAGTGAACCAAAAATCAAATAATTGACAGAGGCCCGTCGGTGAATTTCAACGCCATAGCAGACTTTTTGTTTGAAGTGGGAATGCTCAAGAGAACTCCTCGCACCGGGTTCCAGTTCCTTGGGACCGGCCATGAATCCGTAGCGGATCACAGCCTTCGTTGCGCAATCATCGGGTACGCGCTTGCGCGAATGGCACCGGAAGCCGATCTCCAGAAAGTGGTCCTCATGTGTCTCTTTCACGATCTCGCAGAAGCACGAACCGGGGATCACAACTACGTAAACAAAAAGTACGTCACCAGCGACGAAGAAGCCGCAATCAGAGACATGACCGATGATCTCCCATTTGGAGCAGAGATAAGAGATCTCACGGACGAGCTCCAGGAGCGAAACAGCCTTGAGGCAGCATTAGCCCATGACGCGGATCAGTTGGAGCTCATACTTCAGCTCAAAGAGCTTGGAGACTTGGGAAACCCGTACTGTAAGGACTGGATTACAGCCGCGGTCAAGCGGCTTAGCACGGCTCATGGAAAGAAATTGGCTCGCAGCATACTTTCTACCGAGTTCTGCAACTGGTGGTTCAAAGAGAGAGAAGATGAGTGGTGGGTGAACGGCAGTCAACAGGCCCAGGCTAGAGACCTGAAGTCCATAGGCAAGAAAAGGTGAACCTTCTCAGAGGTTATGTATTCACGAGTCTTCTCGGTGTCGCGCTGATTTCTCTTCCAGCCGCGCCTTCAGGGTTGGCTTCCCAGACCGGCCCAGCGCCGGCACTCAGTCAATCGGCCTCGCCGCAAATGGTAGCGCAAAAGCAGCCGGACTCGTCCGGTCGCTATCGGTGGCTCTTCAAGAAGGAAAAGGAAGCCCCTACTCAAGAGACCGAACGCCTCCCTTTGTTGGAGAACCTCGACCAAGAGATCAAGCAGGCCCGCAGGATTTACCTTTCCGGGGAAGTGGAAAACGCGATCCTCAAGTATCGAAGCTTGGTCGATCATTTGGAATCAGCCCTGAACGACGTTCCGCCCGGGCATGCAATCCTCACTGAATTCAGCGAACGCTTGCAGATTTTCGACGAACTCACGGCCAAGGTCCTTGGGCCCCTTCATCTGGAGCCTCCAAAGAACGCTGTCGGTCAGGTCTTTCATCTCAATGAGAAGCGGCGCATCTGCCAAAGAAATCTCATACTGAAGAAAGCCGAGATCCAGGGATTCTTTGACGTGCCTGAGCGGCTGCGTCAGGAAGAAGCCCGCATCCTGGGCGACTTGATAACGGTTCGCCTGGAGCCAGCGGAGAGCCCGATGCGCAAGAAAGAGGATGAGCTTAGGGCCGCCCTGGATGAGGTCCGCAGCTCCCTGCAAAAACGCGCGTCTCGCCACATGCTCATGCGTCGTGGCCTGGCCATGTCCCTGGCAGAGGTCCAAAAGGACCTTCTCGGGCCAAATGAGATCCTGCTGGATTTCAGTCTGTTCCGGGACCGGATGGCTGTGGGATACATCACCCGGGAAGATGCTGTTTACCATCAGGTTGCAGCAAACCGCGCCGAAATAGCGCGCGGGGTGTTTCACCTTCAGGAGAAGCTCCAGGAATCCTCTCTGGGCAAAAGCTCTTCGTTCATGGGCCATGCCTGGAAGGAACCCTGCCGCCGGATGTACCGTGCCATCTTCGGGCAACTGCCTGCGCTCCCGTCCGAGAAAACCACGGTGTTCGTCATACCCGACGGTCCGCTGTGGTATCTCCCCTTCTCGATCCTGCTCGATCCTGAAGATCGTCCTCTGGGTCGGGACAGGCTAATATCGCTTATCCCTTCCGTAGATATGCTGCGATTTGCTCGAACTGTCGCCAAGTCAGATAATCCGGAAGGTCCATCCGCAGGCCTGTTGGCACTCGAATCAATTCCTTGGATCTCCGATGAAGACATGCGCCAGGGATCGCCCCGAAAATCCAAGGGGCAGAAGAAGGTGGAGAATCTTTCCGAAGGGGAACGCATCCAGCGGCTCATATTGGCCAGCCCGGTGTACCCCAAGCCTTCGAATATATTGATCAAGCTCCAAAAGCTTTTCAAGAAGTTCGAGGTGTGGGTGGGCGCCACCGCGACAGCGGACAGGTTGGTGGATCGCAAGGGAGCCCCACCTGAAGTCACTCTCCTGGCAGTCCCCGCGGCGGTGACAGACAAAGTGGAAGAAGAAACGCAGCCTGCTCTGTTTTTTTCAGCTGACAAAGGTGGAAACCGGACAGTCTATGCCCGCGATTTCTTTCGGATGCCTCTTAAATCGCAGCTTGCCGTGCTGCCTACTGCATGGTTCGACTTGGGAGATCGAGAAACCGTTTTGGCGGAGGGCCCGGTCCTCCTGCTCACCAGCCTTATCTATGCAGGCGTTCCCACCGCGCTGATCAATTACGCTCGCCCTGACTGGGGCGAGGATGATCCCTTCTTAGCAGCAGTGCTTAAGGGTACCGCTGAAGGAACGCCCCCTCGCCGGGCTCTGGCAGAGTACTCCCGTCAGATGCCGGCAGGCTTGGACACGTCCTTTGCAGGCAAGCCTCCGGCGTGGGCCGGTTGGATTCTGATGGGTGACACTCGGTAGCTGTATAAGGGAATTCAAGAACGGGAATCGCCTGGTGCGCTTTCAAAGAAGTAAAGCATGGGGGAAACTTCTTTGTGTAAAGAAGTTTCCCCCAAAGCCCCCTTCAAGAAACTCTATATTCCTCCGGCATTTCGTCTTCCTTTCCAGGAAGGCGAAATGCCGGAGGAATATAGAAGTTTTTGGAAAGGGGTTCGGGGAGGAACCTTTTTACAAAAAGGTTCTCCCCGTCTTACTTTCTTGAAAGCGCATCGGTATCAAGCTGCGGCGAGTCTTCGAGAGAGCCTGGCGATGGTGCGAGACGCGGTATTACGATGATAAATCCCTTTGCCCACGCCCTTTTGCAAAAGAGAAACCGCCTGTCGCAGCTCCTCGGGTGCGACCGTTTCGTTATTTTCGGCCGAAGTCAGGTATTTCTTGATGACCGTCCTGACCTTGGACTTGTAGGATTTGTTCCGGAGGCGCTTCTTCTTCGTTTGCCTCATACGTTTCAGTGCTGAAGGATGATTGGCCATTCAATGCTCCTGTCCTTGGCGGAGTGTCGGACGATATCCATTTGACAAAATCATTTCATTCGTCTAGCACGTGCCAGGTGCCGCCGAACCGGCCCGGGCAAAACCTCATAAAAGATTATATATGACAGCAAACACGAGAGAGAGTCAAGACCTTTCCGCCACCGACCGTGCCAAGCATGTCTCTGAAGTCAAGGCCATGACCCGTGCTGCCGGCGTTGTTGGCCTGTGGACGAGCCTTAGCCGAGTCTTGGGATATGTGCGCGACATGGTCATTGCGCTCTTCATGGGTGCGAGCCTCGGGGCTGACGCGTTCTTCGTGGCCTTTCGCATCCCCAATCTCCTCAGGCGGCTCTTCGCGGAAGGTGCGCTCTCCGCGGCTTTCATTCCAACTTATGTGGAGACGCTGCAAAAAGAGGGCATGTCGAACGCTCGCAATCTCGGTCAGACGTGCTTCACCATTACGAGCATCGTTCTCGCAGCCGTCACCGTGCTCGGCATCGCGTTTACCCCGTGGATCGTTGGGAAGATCGCGCCTGGGTTTGTTGAGGACGCTGGCAAGTTCCTCCTGACAGTCAATCTCACCCGCATCATGTTCCCGTACATCTTTTTCGTATCCCTGGTGGCACTTGCGGCAGGAGTGCTGAATTCGATGGGCCATTTTGCAGCCCCTGCTGCCGCTCCGGTCCTGCTGAACCTCTGTATGATTTTCAGCGTGTCAGTCCTTGCCACAATGGCTGGCCTGGAGCCCTACTACGCTCTGGCAATCGGAGTCACCGTTGGCGGTATGGTTCAGTTGTTGCTTCAGCTGCCCTTCATGAAACGCGTGGGCGTACCTTTTCGGCTGGGTTCTGATTTCCGCAACCCCGCGCTCAAGCGCATCGGCAAGCTGTTTGCCCCGGCAGCAATCAGCGGCGCAGTCTATCAGGTAAACGTTCTCGTGGGCACGATTCTCGCCTCTCTGCTCGTTTCCGGCAGCGTTTCGTGGCTGTACTATGCGGACCGGGTTGTGGAACTCCCGTTGGGCATCTTTGCTATTGCAGCCGGAACCGCTGTTCTTCCCTCCATGTCCAGGCAGGCCGGGAACGGGGATATGGCAGGCTTGCAGAAATCAATCTCGTATGCGCTAAGATTGATTGGCTTTTTTACTATACCCGCTTCAGTGGGACTGATCATCCTGCGGGAACCGATTGTCGCGTGTTTGTTTCAGCGCGGGCTCTTCACGGTGATGGACACGGAGCGAACTGCGTCAGCGCTTCTGTGGTACACCGTGGGCTTGTGGGCTTTTTCCGCGCTCAAGGTGGTCAACCAGGCATTCTATTCGCTTAAAGATACAAAGACTCCTTTGTGGATCGCCATGGGCGCTGTCGCGGTGAATCTTGTCGCCGGGCTTCTCCTCATGGGACCCATGGCTCATGGAGGGCTTGCGTTCGCTACTTCTATAGCTGCGGCATTCAATGTGATCGTTCTCTTTGTGATCCTTGTCAGGCGCCTTGGAGCGTTCCCGAGCCACGAACTCGCAACTGCTGTAAGTCGATTCCTCCTGGCATCCCTTCCTATGGCTGTGATGCTTTTGTATGTACGGGGCTTCGCGGATTGGAAGCTCGGCTTCACCCTGTGGAACGGCTTGATTCTGACCGCTTTAGTTCTTGGGGGACTTCTAATCTTCCTGGCTGGTGCGCACCTACTCCGGGCTCCGGAAGTGCGCTTTTTGTTCGGACTGCTCAGGACCGCGGGACGCTCTGATACCAACGCACCTTCACACTAGTGATTTGTGGGCGCCGCCTGGCCTGGAATCTCCTTCACTTCGGACGACGCAGGGCCGTCGGACCTTCGTTCAGGGGATTCCCAGCCCCACGTGCGTGGGGACAATGCAGAACGTTACGGACGTGCACATTGCGCGGTCGGTTCACCCCCACGTGCGTGGGGACAATGTCTGGATTCCATATACGCGCTCGGGTAACTTCGGTTCACCCCCACGTGCGTGGGGACAATGGATGCTCCCAGTATTTCACGCCGTTTCTGATCGGTTCACCCCCACGTGCGTGGGGACAATAAATTGGGCCGTAGCTTTCAATTCTTCGGCATCGGTTCACCCCCACGTGCGTGGGGACAATTGATCCGGCTCGTTTACCTCAATGGTCGCTGTCGGTTCACCCCCACGTGCGTGGGGACAATTGTCTTGTTGTCCGGCGTCAATATCGAAATCACGGTTCACCCCCACGTGCGTGGGGACAATGGTTCAGCAAGTCTCTTTACGAATGGGTCATGCGGTTCACCCCCACGTGCGTGGGGACAATAAGAGCAGTTCAACTTGGTCAGCAATAGGTTCCGGTTCACCCCCACGTGCGTGGGGACAATGAGAGAGGAATGGTTTGCCTCAACGAGTTATCTGGTTCACCCCCACGTGCGTGGGGACAATTCCTGTCGTTCCTTCGCTGTTTTAGACATTTCCGGTTCACCCCCACGTGCGTGGGGACAATCTGAGCTCGCCAAGCGGCCTCTCTGCGTCGTTCGGTTCACCCCCACGTGCGTGGGGACAATCCTCGCAACCGGCAGAAAGTGGTGATAAAATGCGGTTCACCCCCACGTGCGTGGGGACAATTGTCCAATCGCTGGTTTGCATTAGTTCAATCCCGGTTCACCCCCACGTGCGTGGGGACAATGGATTGGAGCGCGCCTTCCGTGGGCAAGACGCCCGGTTCACCCCCACGTGCGTGGGGACAATGATACCGGGCCGATCCAAAGAGAGTTCGACCTCCGGTTCACCCCCACGTGCGTGGGGACAATCCGTCCCTGCTGACATAGACGCACATGCGCCGCGGTTCACCCCCACGTGCGTGGGGACAATACCTAGCGAAAGATGGATGCGCGAGAAAGATCCGGTTCACCCCCACGTGCGTGGGGACAATCCGTCTGATCTTGATCCTGTCCCTCCTTTTTGCGGTTCACCCCCACGTGCGTGGGGACAATCCATTTGTACGGCTCAGAGCCGTAGCCGTGAGCGGTTCACCCCCACGTGCGTGGGGACAATTTGCCATTTACACTTATGCGATTGCCGGGGGGCGGTTCACCCCCACGTGCGTGGGGACAATATGAAGTTTCATGAAGTGCGAACAAGAGAAGACGGTTCACCCCCACGTGCGTGGGGACAATCCAAAGGAGATACGGGAACAGCATGGAACTGGCGGTTCACCCCCACGTGCGTGGGGACAATCGACATCAGCCCAACTAAATCCGCAGTGAAGGCGGTTCACCCCCACGTGCGTGGGGACAATCGGTATGGGAGGGCGTAAAAAAGGGCGCGAAGCGGTTCACCCCCACGTGCGTGGGGACAATCGCATGTCTATCGCCGGGTATGCCACATATGTCGGTTCACCCCCACGTGCGTGGGGACAATTGGAGGGTTGCCTCG
>JBMOME010000089.1:0-16733 GCA_049323095.1 Thermodesulfobacteriota bacterium | reverse complement strand
CTCGTGTGCTTTGCAGGCAGCTTTACGCCTCAGGTAAGGGTTCGATCAGCCTGACTTGCGCGATCTTGGCCAGTTCGAGCAGTTTCTTCACCTCCACCGACCCGATTACGAGTTTGCCTCCGGTGGCTGTGAAGGAGATTGCGAGGCCCTTTTCTTTCAGTGCCTTCAGTACCGTCTCATTGGATTGGGTAAGCCAGACCTGCACGGTGACTTTGCCGTCCTTTACTCGAATTTTGCCCTTGGAAGTGTCTTGGCCTTTCTCCACCGCTTCGATCAATGTTCGCAAATCATTGGCTATTTTTTCCAGTCCCGGCCGATCCTTTTCCTTATCTATGGATGCCGTTCGGTGGCCTTTCTTGGCATCTTTTAGTTCCAATTCATCTGCGGCCTGCGGTCCTGCCGAGCCTCCCCAGCCCTTCTTTACCAGAGCTTCTCTTGGGGCTGCCCCTTCCCGACGTTTCGCGGCGGTGACAGAGGAGCCTAAGTAAGGCATGTAGACTCGCTGCGAGCGCCCCGCAACCGGAAGCTGAGCCATAGGCGCAGAAGGAGCAGCCACGGTTTCTCCAAAAACCCCTTTGCGGCTTACTCCATCTGGCATTTCGACCGGCACGGTTACGCGGACCGGTTTACCGTCAGTGGTGATTACCGCTTCCTCCACCGCGACGAAGCTCGTGAATTGGGTCATTATGCGGTGAGCAAGGGCCACTCGGATTATCTCTTCCTTCACTTCAGTCTTGGGGTTGCCGCGTTGGATGCCCATCAGGTCCTGATCCATGAGCGAATCCACCTTAGCGCGAGCCCACAAAGAAGCCAGCGAAGCGTTCCCAGTTTCCTTTTCCGGAAGGGTGACTTCAAGCACCTGCTCGTACGGCTTTCCCGCCTGCAAACCCTTGAGGATGATCTTGCCTTTTCCGGGCTTCGTGTAACGAGCCTTGAAAACCAGAGGCTTCCTGTCCCAGAGATCCGACACTTGGGTTGGGAAAAGCTCTTCCAGCTTGATTCCTTCAGCAGCTATGCTCATGTCTGTCAGGACCGGATTTGCTATGCGTTGATAAAACTTCGCGCCCACGTCCTCCCCGCGAGAGTTCAAAAGCACATATTCCACTTCGCCGCCTCCAAGCCTCGCCATATTGTCCAGGAGGAAGCGATTCACCGAATTGCCGGTGCCGAATGGAAACCACCTGCTGGTCCCACGGAGCTTTTGAACGAGGGATATGATCTCAAAATCATTGCCCACGTACCCATCGGTCATGAAAGTGACGATCCGCAGTCTGTTTTCGGGCGCAGGAACTTTGGCCACAGCCTCCACGGCCGGTCCCATCCAAGTGCCTCCTCGAGCTTCCAAGGATTCCAAATAGCGGAGCGCCTTCATTCTGTTATCCGCGCTGTTTTTCTTGGGCTCAGGGAAGAGCATTCTTACGCCGACGTTGAAGTCGATGACATTGAAAGTGTCTTCCGGGTTCATGTGCTCGATGAAGTACTTCATGGCCTCTTTGGCTTTGGCCAAGGGCCAGCCAGCTTGTGACCCGGAGCAATCGATGACGAATATCATTTCCTTAGGGGCAATCTGCTCCGGCTTGACACGCTTCGGAGGGATCATGAGCACGAGCACGGAACCTTCCTTGCCGTCCTTGTGAGCCAGAACGCCGGATTTGACCTCATCTCCGGCCACCAGGTAGCTCAGGACAAAATCTTTGTTGGGGAGCTCTTTCTTGTTTTTCAGGGATGCCGAGGCGCGGGTAGCACCGTCCTTCTCAATGGTAATTTCGTGGAGTTTTGATTCAATGCCGAGGATCGGCACACCTGCATCAATCACGACCTTCAGGCTCAGGTCGTGGCCGGCGCGGGTTCCTTCCGGCGTCACCGGCGGAGTGATTCTGCTCGCGTCGGGCACCTGGTCCGTATCGGAGGCCCATCCTGTGCCGGTTTTCTTTCCGGGTTCCCCCGGGATGAATCTGGGTCCCACAACCATGGGGAACACGAATTTGAACGAGCCGTCGTCGTATGGGAGCACTTCGGAATAGTGGATCGTGATTTCCACCTTTTCTCCCGGCATAATGTTGGCCACAGATTGCGTGAAGATGTTCGGCCGCTCCTGGTCCAGCAGCGAAGCAACGTGGCCTTTGTCGCGGGCCCGCTCGTAGATCTGCCTCGCCTCTTCTCTGCGTTTGATCACCCCGCGCACTTCTCGCTGGCCAACCTTCATCAGCATGTCGTCCACTGCGGCTTCAGCCGACAGAGGGAACGTGTACACGGCCTCGATCTTTTTGTCGCTTGGGTTGTGGAAGATCTGCTTTACGGAAACTCGTGCGATGAATCCCGAGATCTCTGCACTGACGTCCGTATGTTCCAAAGGACAATCTTTGCCTGGTTTGCCGTCCGGCTCGATAATGGTGAGGGAGCCCTGCCCGGGACGAGTTGCCTCGGAGCTGCCCCACGCAGTGGATAAGAGCCCAGTGGCAACCAGTATTGCGAGAGCCCACAAGCCTGATCGTGTAATTCTCATGATCTTTCTCCGTTTCGCTTCCGCTGGCGTTGCATGGCCTGAGTAGTTCGGCCTTTGACAGAGAATTCGCGACCGGAGAAGAAACGTTACGGGCGTATCCCGAAATTGAGTTTGTCGGCTTAGAGACTATGCCGGAGGATTTGGCCGGAAGAAGATTCGGCTGGTGAGACCCGTGAGGGCGCGTACTTGGAAAGATCTTTGATGATCCCGACAAGGCTTGAGGAATCGGAGCCATTATATGACTCGGCGATTTCTTGAGCTGCTGCCAGGAAGTTCTCTACAACATGGCCGGTGGCGGGGTTGTGCGCAGCAAGTTCCGCGTACAGTTCCGGACGCTGCTTGAGTTGGCAGGTCAACATCTCTGTGAGCTGGGAAAACCAGGGACCGGATACAGGCAAATGAGACTGTAGATCGAAATCCATGTTCATGAGAGCCCGACCGAAACAAAAAAGGAGCATGTGCCTGAACACTTGCACAACAGCCATGAGCTGATCGTGGACATCGGGATCGATCTCCGCAACTCTTGCGCCCTGTCCTTCCAGGAAATCTCGATACCAGACAATCCACTTTTGGGTGCGGGCAGGGCAAACGAAAACGATCTGATCTTGCAAGGACGCTGTGTCCGGGCCAAAGAGCGGGTGACTTCCGATGACCTCGCCTTTGGCATGGCGCAGCATAGCTTCGATCGGTGCGATCTTGACGGACGCGATGTCAATAACCGCTGCGTCGGGACGAGTGAAAGGTCCCAGCGCTTGCATCAGTTCCTCGACCGCGGGGATCGGCACCGCAAGTAGAATAACGTCGTGTTTCGCGATGGACTCGTATGCGATGGGTCCCACGGCTGTGTCTGCAATCTCAACCTGGTAGCCCGCGTCGGCAAATAGTCTGTGCATCCGAGACCCCATCCGGCCCCGGCCGCCAACAATTGCTATGCTATCAGGTCCATGCATCACAACTCCAGCATTCTAAGGTTCTTCCTTCTACGGGAGGTGGCGGGCGGAGGTTTGTAACAGGCGAACAATTCCAACAACGATTCGTACCAAGGAACCTCTATGCCGTTCACTCCGTATTTTCCGTGGAATCGGCTAGTGACCCTCCGCCCTATTCCAAGCCATACTATTGCTGCACGACTCTTTTTCCCCTCCTGACGCAGACATCACTGCTTCTAGAGAGAGGGCATTCCTGCCCGTCTGGTCCCCTGCCGGATAAGAGCCCAGCATTCTCAGCCGATTCACGCAGTGGGAGAACTCTTCCAGCGCGGCTTGGACACGTTCTTCGGAAACGTGGCCTTCAAAGTCTGCAAAGAAGATATATTCCCACGGCGTTTCTTTTGACGGCCGCGATTCAATTCGGGAGATATTTACGCCCTGCTGAGAAAAGGGCGTCAGGGCCCTCAACAAGGCACCCGGACGGTGAGGCGTGGAAAAGAGAATCGAGGTCTTGTCCCTTCCGGTTGGGGCTTGTTCTTCATTTCCGAGCACGAGAAAGCGTGTCACATTCGTGGACCGGTCCTGAATGTCGCGTGCAAGCACGTGCAATCCGTGTAGGCGAGCTAGAGCCTCATTGCCCACAGCGGCCGATCCGGGCTGCTCCGCGGCCTTTTTCGCAGCAATCGCGGTGCTGGACATTTGCACCAAGGGCCTGGTGGGAAGGTTTCGTGACAACCAACCCAGACACTGGCCCAGGGCCTGTGGATGCGACAAAACCTCTTTGATGCGGCTGAGATCCCGTTCGCTGGACATGAGCGCGTGGGAAATACGGAGGTAGATTTCACCGCAAATTTTCAAATCGCCGTCTGCCAGCTGGTCCAAAGTAAGCCCCACCGAACCTTCGGTGGAATTTTCCACCGGAGCCACGCCGAAATGCGCGTGGGCGCTCTGCACGTCCCGGAATACGTCTACGATGGAGTCTCTTGGGAAGAATTCGCATGAACGTCCGAAGTAATCGATCGCGGCCATGTGGGTGAACGTGGCTTCAGGGCCGAGATACGAGACTTTGAGAGGCTCCTGGATTGCCCGGCACGCGGCGATAATTTCGGTGAAGATGTGTTGCAAAGCTGAAGCTTGCAGCGGGCCCGTCTGCCGGCGTGAGAGTCGTCCCAACACTGCTCGCTCTCGTTGAGCGTCCAACGCGGGCAAGCCATTTGTTCGTTTTAGGCGACCGATCTCCTTGGCCTGTGCGGCACGCTCATGGAGCAGTCGAATGATTTCGTTGTCCAGCAGATCGATCCGTTCCCGCATTCCGCGGATCATCTTTTCTTCCATTTCTACCATCTCAAAACCCTCTTCCGAGTAGCATTCGTTGACCGAGACATCCGCAATTAAGACTCACGGTGAATCAAATTAGCCAGGGTGCTAAGCTCGTTCATCAGGTCGCGGAAACGCAGCGGGGTAAGAGACTGTTCGCCGTCGCACAGCGCCTCGGACGGATTGCAGTGCACTTCCACCATGATCCCGTCTGCACCCACAGCAAGGGCAGCGCGGCAGAGCGGTCCCACGTACCGGGCTTTGCCGACCGCGTGGCTTGGATCCACAATAATAGGCAGATGGGTTCGCTCTTTGAGCACCGGCACCGCGCTCAGGTCCAAGGTGTTACGAGTGGCAGTCTCAAAGGTCCGTATCCCGCGTTCGCACAGGATCACGTTTCGATTGCCCGCTGCCAGGATGTATTCCGCGGACATGAGGAACTCATCCAAAGTGGTCATGAGGCCGCGCTTCAGAAGGATCGGCTTGTTGATCCTGCCCAGTTTCTTCAACAGGGAGAAGTTCTGGATATTGCGCGCGCCCACCTGGACGATGTCCGCGTGTTTCGCAATCAGCGGAATGTCTCCCGAATCCATAACCTCGGTCACCACAGGAAGGCCGGTGACTTCTCGGGCTCGAGCCAAGAGCTTCAGTCCTTCTTCTTCCAGCCCCTGAAAGCTGTACGGAGAAGTCCGGGGCTTGAACGCGCCGCCCCTGAGGATCGCAGCGCCCGATTCTTTGACTGCCTTGGCCGTAGAAACGAGCTGATATTCGCTTTCAACCGAACAAGGACCCGCGATAACCACAAACTTCGGGCCGCCGATGAGCACATCTCCCACTTTGACAACAGTTGACCTCGGATGCGCTGCACGGCTGGCAAGCCGATAGGGAGGGAGCTGCCGGTTGTTACTCGGTACAATCGCGATTGGCGGTGGCGCCTGCGGCTCTAACATGACAGGGCAATCTCCGTTCATTTTCTTGGACCTCCTTCGATTGAAAACAAGAGGCCATGGTGTTTGCCATGGCCTCTTTAAAAGCAAAAAGGCCATGGACTGTCTGCCCATGGCCTCGTTGAATTCAGCTTTTTTTCTTACGCGTCATTCACCTCGGGCGCACGGGCAGACAAAGGGAAAATAATAGTAGTAGCCGTAAAATCGCCCTAATCTGTCCATGCTATCCGTCGGAAAATGCATGCTTACCGAACCTTCCGTTGGTGATCAATGATACTGGCACACCTCTCGATGGCTGTCAACCCTAAATTGCCTTGACCGTTCAGTTACAGGGGAATCGGCATTTTTGTGCCATTACGGGGCGTGAACGGCGCCGTAGACTTTGTTCCTTGCCTGGAATGAACACCCTCCATGCATGCAGCGATTTCCGTGTAGGGGCAGGCCTTGTGCCTGCCCATAGCCAAATCATCCGAAATCGGGCAGGCACAAGGCCTGCCCCTACAGATTGCGTCGTTCCGCGTCTCGAGGGACTCGCAATGACGTGTTCGGTCGAAGCCTTCTGCCCCGCCTAATCAGATGGGCGCTTTTGCACATTTCCATTCAGATCTTCTCGATCTCGCTTGGCTCAATCTCACCTACCGGCCGCCCAAATTGCGAGTGAACCAGACCAGCGCAAGTGTGTACGATTCCTGCCCAAACCCGCAGATAGAGCCTGCGCAAACTTGCGCGAGCAGCGAGACCCGTCGGAAATCTTCCCGCGCGTGCGGATTGGTCAAGTGGACCTCCACCACCGGCACACCGATTCCCGCCACTGCGTCCCGCAGGGCAACGCTCGTATGCGTGTACGCTCCGGCATTCAGGACTGCTCCATCCGCGTTTTGTCCCGCGTCCTGGATCATGTCCACCAGCTCGCCCTCGTGATTCGATTGAAAACAGGTCACCTCAATGCCCAGCTCCGAGCCCAACCTCACCAGATCGTCTTCGATTTCGGGCAGAGTCTTGCTCCCGTACAGCTCGGGTTCACGTTGACCCAGGAGATTTAGGTTCGGGCCATTGATGACAAAAATCTTCATGAGGCCTCCGCTTACCATCAGACGTCAAGGAGTGGATGTAGCTTTTCGCTCCAGGAGCGCATCCGCCAGCACGAGCGCGGTCATGGCTTCGGCAACGGGGCAAATCCGCGGACACAGGCAAGGGTCGTGTCGCCCCTTCACTTCAATTGTCCGATCGGCTCCGTGGATATCTATGGTGGCTTGCGGTTTGGATATGGATGATGTGGGCTTTACAGCCAAACGCATTACGATCGGTTGTCCTGTGGAAATGCCGCCCAGTATCCCGCCGGCATTATTGGACAAGAAGCCCTGAGACGAAATCTGATCGTTCGATTGGGACCCTCGCATGGCGGAGAGCTCAAATCCCGCGCCGAGTTCCACCCCTTTGACCGCTCCTATAGAAACCATGGCCCATGCCAGCACAGCGTCCAGCTTGTGGAAAACCGGATCGCCCAAGCCTGGGGGCACTCCATCCACCACCACTTCCACGATGCCTCCGACTGAATCACCCTCAGACCTGGCCTGGTCGACCAAATCAGCCATTCGCGTGGCGACATCAGGGTCTGGGCACCGAAGCGGGTCTCGTTCGGCGAAGTCACGGTCAATGCGAACAGCACGAATCCCGCCGATTGCCGCCGTATAAGCCTGAATCGTGATTCCATGCGATTCAAGCAGGATCTTGGCCACCGCGCCCGCGGCAACTCGGCCTACGGTCTCTCTTCCCGAGGCTCTGCCTCCTCCGGGCTGAGGCGGCAAGCCGTATTTCTTAAAATACGTGTAGTCTGCGTGTCCGGGGCGAAATAGCTCTCGGATCTCGGCATAGTCGGAAGACCGCACATCTCGATTGCGCACCAGGAGCGCAATGGGCGACCCCAATGCTTTTCCGTCGGTCACGCCCGAGAGGACCTCCACCTCGTCGGTTTCGCCTCGGGGGGACACGAAGCGAGACACACCGGGTTTGCGGCGATCGAGTTCCCGTTGGATGCGGGCGAGATCGATGGGAATGCCTGCGGGAACTCCATCAAGGACAACGCCCACGGCCGCGCCGTGCGACTCGCCAAAAGTCGTCACGTGAAAGAAGCGTCCGAATGTGCTACCCAAACTGCGACTCCTCGACCCGTCGAATCGCGGCGGCTAATTCAGCCTTGGACAGATCCTCGACACAGGTTGCTCGGCCGAGTTCCTCCAAAAGGACAAAGACGATTTTGCCGCGTCTGATCTTCTTGTCTTGCTGCATGATCTTCCAAGCTTCGTCTAGAGGCGGCATCGCGACTTCGTAAGGAGCAATGACGTCGAGCGTGGAATTGATGCGTCCCACCGCGTCGGAGGATATGAGCCCCCTTGCCCCAGAGATCTCCGCGGCCACACGCATACCCAAGGCTACGGCCCGGCCGTGGCTCACGCGGAAATGATGATGGCTTTCCACTGCGTGGCCAAAGGTATGCCCAAAATTCAGGATGCGCCGGAGCCCTGACTCACGGAAATCGCCGGATACCACATCAGCCTTTGCGCGGGCCGAGAGCTGCGCTACTCGCGCGAGGAGGGCAAGATCTCCCTTCATGAGCGCTGACGCGTGGTGTTCGACAAGCTCCGTGAGCTCGGGTGACGCGACAAGTCCTGTCTTGTACGCTTCTACGAGACCTTCGCTTCTCTGCCGCGGACCAAGCGTGCGAAGAGCGGCGATATCCAGCACGACGGCACGGGGTGTGCTGAACGACCCAACCACATTTTTCACCGACCCCACATTCACCGCTGCCTTCCCGCCAATAGCCGCATCCACACAGCCGACAAGCGTGGTAGAGACCAGGACAAAATCCATTCCGCGCTTGTACGTTGAAGCTGCAAACGCGGCCAAGTCGGTCACGACTCCGCCACCTAATGCGATCAAAAGATCGTCCCTGTCAAACTCATTCGCAATGAGCGCTTCATAGATGCGACGGCTATTGGCCAGCGTCTTGCTCTTCTCGCCCGGCGACACCGTGACAACTACCGATCGTTCCAGAAGAGATCGATACCTCTGACCATGAAGGCGTAGCACGGTGCGATCGGTCACAAGCGCGGTCTTCCTCTCTTTCACCACGTCCGCGATCACCTCGGGGGCATTGACCGTGGCAACGATCGGACATTTCGACGATCCCAATTTTGCCACGAAACGATTTTCAGGAATGAGGCCCTGTAAGATCGCCTCTGTTACGCGCTCAGGTCTATTCCCGTTGGCCTGAACGCTGAAATCGCAGTCTGCATAAAGACTCTTACGCCTTTCAAATAGAGTTTGCACCGACGATTTTTCCGTCCACAGAGGCCTTGCCGCACGTTGGCTCGCCCCAAGCCTTCTCTGCGATGCGCGCAGGTCGGCATCCAGATGAACGACCACGCCGGTGGCCTTCATGAGTTTACGGTTTGCTTCCCGTTCGGGCACGCCGCCGCCCGTAGCTACGACGCGCCGCTCTTGTTTTGAGATCTTTTCCAAAAGAGCGCTCTCTTTCGCACGGAACGCGGGTTCCCCCGATTCGATGAATACCTCTCGAATCGGTTTCCCAAAGCGCTTTTCAAGAATCTCGTCCATATCCACAAAGTGCCGGTTAAGCGCGCGAGCCAGGCGGTTTCCGACCGTGGTTTTTCCGGAACCCATGAAGCCAACCAGGTAGATGTTGCCGTTCATGAGTCATCCTCAAGCGCTTCGAGGAATTCGCGGGCATCCACTTCCAGCCCTGTCCACAGTGCAAAGCTGCGTTGCGCCTGATATGCCAGCATTGGCAAACCGTGTACAAAAGCTGCGCTGTGTCTTTGGGCAAGCTCTTGCCAGAAGTTCTCGTCACGACCGTAGTTTATGTCCACCACCAGCTCGCATCGAGCTACGTTCAACCGCGCTGCGAATTCGGCCATGTCCATGCTCTCGGAAGCGCTGGATACCGAGGTAGTGTTGACCACAAGCTCAGCGTCAATCCGGTCCGCGGTCAAGGCCGGAAATGGCACCGATTCCGCGCCCAATGCTTCGGCAGTCTGTCGTGCTTTGTCCAGGCTTCTTCCTGCGATGAGGACACGCGCACCACCGTGCGCCCTCAGACCAAATGTAACCGCCTTGGCAGCACCTCCCGTGCCCATGATCAGCGCAGTCTTGCCCGCGGAGTCGAATCCGACGCTGCCCAGCACGTCCATAAATCCCTTCGCATCCGTGTTATAGCCTGCCAATCTGCTCTCGTCCGGAACGATAGTGTTGACAGCACCAATGGCCGAAGCTTCTTCCGACAGCGAGTCAAGGTATGGTACCACTGCTTCCTTATAGGGCACAGTGACGTTGGCACCGGCTATGTTCAGGGCCCTGATGTCGCGGATAGCGTAATCCACGAGATCGGGCAGAACCATGAACGGAACATATACACCCACGACGCCGTGCCGCTTCAGCACTGCGTTATGCATGGCAGGCGATTTTGAACGAAACGCCCGCTCGTCACTGAGCACACAATAGACCTTCATCTTCGTAGTTCAGCCAAAGTGTCGTGGAAGCCCGGATACGATATCGCGATTGAATCTTCGCTGTCTATTATCGGCCACGCATCTTCAAGCAGGCCGGCCACTCGCAATGTCATGGCGATGCGGTGATCGCCGAAAGCATCCAGGTGGCTGGGGGCATTCAAACGCGTGGGGCCTTCTACCGAGAGCGTCTCTTTTTCAGCAACGATGTTTGCGCCCATAGCCGTCAGTTGGCTCGCAATGGCCGCAAGACGGTCCGACTCCTTGACTCGCAACTCTCCCACTTGCTCAAAGATCGTGGTTCCGTGGGCCTGCGTAGCAACAAGAGCCAATATGGGGACCTCGTCCACGAGAGAAGGGATTTCTTCCGCCTTGATGCGGCACCCGATCAAATTCGGGGAATAGCGCACCCGTACTCGTCCCCACGGTTCAGGCTCATCGCCTTGCCGTTCGATCTCCACTCGCGCGCCCATCCTCGCGAGCACTTCCAAAAAACCCGATCTGGTGGGATTGAGCAGAACTCCTTCCGCCGTGACGTCGCTGTCGGGAATAATGGCTCCCGCACACAAGAAAAAGGCCGCGGATGAAGCATCTCCAGGCACCCGAAACAAATCAGGCAGTGTCAGAGACGAACGCTGAACCAGCCATGCGTCACCGGTCTTCGAGATAGTCCCGCCCATGAGCCGGAGCATCCGTTCCGTATGATCCCGACTTGTCACCCGTTCCCGGACCAGGGTCTGGCCGTCCGCCTGTATGCCCGCCAACAACACGGCGCTCTTGAGCTGAGCGCTTGCGACCGGCAGCTCAAAATCGATCCCGTGCAGTCTTCCGCCCCGAATGTGCACAGGACAGGTGCCGTATGCGCACTGAACTTCCGCTCCCATCTGCCTGAGTGGCGCTGCCACGCGCTCCATGGGACGTTTGCGGAGCGACGCGTCTCCATCCAAGAGATAGTCTCCTGCTCCGCCGGCCAGAATGCCCATCAGGAGCCGAAGCGTGGTTCCCGAATTGCCGCAGTTGATGTGCGCGGCGGGTTTGAGACGACCGCGGCATCCGGAGATAACCAAGTCCTCCCCATCCAGATCTGCCTGAGCCCCCAAAGCCAGGGCCGCATCAAGGCTGGAACGCACGTCCGCGCATGGGGAGAAATTCTCTACCCGCGCTCTCCCCTGTGCCAGCAGCGAAAACAACGCTGTACGGTGGGAGATGGACTTGTCGCCCGGCGGCTGAAATACGCCTCTCAGGCTCACTGTGCGCCTCCGTTGTACGCTTTGGCCACCGCTGCCGCGACGGTCGGCACATGGCTCATCATGTGGCGGAACGCCTCGGGCGTAAGGCTCTGACGCCCGTCGGAGAATGCCTTGTCAGGGTTGGTGTGCACTTCCACTATCAACCCGTCCGCGCCGGCCGCGATTGCTGCCAGAGCCACAGCAGGGACCAGCTCCCGTTTTCCCACAGCGTGGCTCGGATCCACGATAACCGGCAGATGCGAATGCTGCTTGAGCAGCGGCACGGCAGAAATATCCAGCGTATTACGGGTTTCCGTTTCAAACGTCCTGATCCCTCGCTCACAGAACATTACCTGGGAATTGCCCCTGGCGAGAATGTATTCCGCAGACAGCAGCAGCTCTTTTACGGTGGCCATGAGTCCTCGTTTAATGAGCACCGGCTTGTCCGTATCACCGACTGCTTCCAACAGGGCAAAATTCTGCATGTTTCTTGCGCCTATCTGCAAAATGTCAGCGTACCCGGCCACAAGCGGCACATCTTCCGGCGTGAGCACTTCCGTTACAATGGGCAGGCCGGTCATTCTTGAGGCTTCAGCCATGTGTTCAAGCCCGGCTTCACCAAGCCCGCGAAACGAGTAAGGCGACGTCCGGGGCTTGAATGCACCACCACGGAGAATGGCCGCACCGGCCTCCTTGACCGCCTGCGCGATCTCTATGATGCCCTCGCGAGACTCCACAGCACAAGGCCCTGCCATCACTACCGGATCAGGGCCGCCAATCAGGCTCGATCCCACCCTGATGGTGGTGCGCTCGTTGCGAAAGCTTCGAGAAACCAGCTTCCAGGACGCTCCGAACGTCTCGATAGATTCCACGCCCTTCATTTGCGGTATGACGCTTCGCAATTCCTCCACCAGACTGCCTGCCATGTCCTCAACAATACCGATTACGACTCGGGACGTTGTCGAAATCATACGTGGCTTGAGTCCATTTTGCCGTATCGCGGCCAAGACTTCTCCCACGTCCTTCTTCTGGCAGTCCTCTCGCATGACAATTACCATGTTGCACCTTCCGGATGGCTCATAGGCACAGATCGGTCCTTTTGCTACGCGGCCTCGCACACTCCCAGATATTGCTCAACGAAGTTCCGAAAGATCACTCCGCCCTGAGGCGTGCCGATCGATTCCGGATGGAATTGCACGCCTTCCACCATCATGTCCGGGCAGCGCAGGCCCATCACTTCCCCACGCACCGTGTACGCCGAGATCTCCAGCGGCCAGCGCACCGTTTCTTCCGCTGCGATGAGCGAGTGATATCGGGTGGCTCGCAGTGGATTTCGCAGCCCAGCGTAGATTGTTCGGCCGTCGTGGAAAATGTCGGAGATCTTGCCGTGAACAGGTTGTTCGGCTCGTCCGACCTTTGCTCCAAAAACTTCCGCTATGCACTGGTGCCCAAGACAGACCCCAAGGATCGGGACCATCCCGGCAAAGTGCTCGATGACCTTGGAGCTGATTCCCGCTTCGTTGGGCCTGCCGGGACCGGGCGAGATCACGATGGCTTCCGGGGCCATGCGTTCCACGTCCGCCACGCTGACGGTATCGGACCTGACGGTGGTAACGCCCTTGCCCAGTGCTCCCAGAGCGTGCGCGATGTTGTAGGTAAAAGAATCGTAATTATCGAGTAGCAAGATCATAGCTTTCCTCCTTGCTGGAAAACGTTGCGACAGTCATTTATTAACCTCGGCCCCATTGCCACGACTAAGTGCGGCCCTCAGCGATGCAGCGAGACCTCCGACAGCATGCACCTGGGCTGGCGGGCTCGTTTGAGATTGGATCTCCCGGATGAACGCGCTTCCCACGATGACCCCGTCTGCCACCTGAGCGAGCCCATGGGCTTCAGCAGGCTTTGAGATGCCAAAACCCACCGCAACCGGCGTCTTTGACACAGCCCTAGCCGCGGCAATGCCGCTGATAAGCTCGTCGGAAACACTGAACGCAGCTCCGGTTACGCCAGTGACTGAAACATAATAGAGAAAGCCCCTTGATAGAGATGCTATCCACGCCATGCGCGCCAGGGGGGTCGTAGGAGCAACGAGAAAGATCGTATCCAGTCCTGCTCCAGTAGCTGCGGCGAGCCACTCATCCGCTTCCTCCGGAGGCAGGTCAGGAACGATCACGCCGTCTGTTCCCGCGGCTTTTGCACGCTTAGCAAACTCCGACAGCCCCATACGGAGCACCGGATTGTAATAAGTCATGATCACGAAGGGGCAGCTCGCCTTGGCCTTTGCCTTCTCTATGATGCGGAATACGCTCTCGGGCGTGGTCCCGTTTTCCAGCGCTTGGCAGCTCGATTGTTGTATTGTTGGGCCGTCCGCCATCGGGTCGGAAAAGGGAAGTCCCACTTCGATCACATCAGCGCCGCTCTCCGCCAGAGCCATCAGGATATCCCCGCACGTCGCTTCATCGGGAAATCCTCCCGTGAGGAACGGTATAAAGGCGCATCGATCCTCTGAATGGGCCGTTCTCAGGGCATGTTCAATGGCCGATTTGGTCATAGTTTCTGCTCCAATCTCGCGGAGAGTTGCGCAACGTCCTTGTCGCCTCTTCCCGAGAGGCACACAATAACCACCGCGTCTTTCTTCATTTGAGGCGCCAGCCTAGTCAGGTACGCCAATGCGTGTGCGCTCTCCAATGCCGGCAAGATTCCCTCGGTCTCCGCAAGCATCTGAAAGGCTTCCAGAGCTTCTTCATCGGTAGCGGTCTCGTATGTGACCCTGCCCAAGTCCTTCAGATACCCGTGTTCAGGGCCCACGCCCGGATAATCAAGCCCTGCCGCAATGGAATGCGCTTCTAAAATCTGCCCGTGCTCATCGTGCAACAGGTAACTGCGTGCGCCGTGCAAAACGCCCATTGAGCCCGCGCTCAACGTTGCCGCGTGCCGCCCGGTTTCCAGGCCTTCGCCTGCGGCCTCTACGCCGATCAGCTCCACAGGATCGTCCAAGAAAGGATGAAAGAAACCTATCGCGTTGCTTCCCGCGCCCACACATGCCACCAAAGCGTCGGGCAGGTGGCCTTCCCGTTCGAGGATTTGCTTGCGGGTCTCTCGGCCGATAATCGACTGGAACTCTCGGACCATCATCGGGTACGGATGCGGCCCAACCACAGACCCAAGGATGTAATGGGTATCTCTCACGTGGGTCACCCATGCCCGGATTGCCTCATTTACCGCGTCCTTAAGCGAGCAGCTGCCGGAATGCACCGGCTCGACCTGCGCCCCGAGGAACTTCATGCGAGCGACGTTCAGGGCTTGGCGTTCAATGTCCAGCGTGCCCATGTACACAACGCATTCCATTCCCAGCAGAGCCGCAACGGTAGCCGAAGCCACTCCGTGCTGGCCTGCGCCGGTTTCCGCTATGATCCGCTTCTTGCCCATGCGTTTGGCAAGCAATCCCTGGCCGAGCGTATTGTTGATCTTGTGAGCGCCGGTGTGAGCCAAATCTTCACGCTTGAGGAATATCCTCGATCCACCCAGTTTTTCGCTGAGACGGCGAGCTTCATACAGGGGCGTCTCCCGGCCCACGTAGTGCCGGAGCAGCTCCTCCAGCTCTTTGTGGAAGCTCGGATCGCACAGGGCCTCCCTTAATGCTGCGTCCAGTTCCTGGAGCGCAGGCATCAAGGTCTCAGAGACAAAACGGCCGCCAAAAGCCCCGAAGCGCCCTTGTTTGTCAGGAACTCCGTGCCACGGTCTTTGCTGCACGGATAAACTGCTCGATTTTTGCATGATCTTTGCTCCCAGGCCCGATTTCAACGCCGCTGGACACGTCCACCCCATAGGGCCTGACCATTTTGATAGCTTGAGTCACATTTTCCGGTGTCAATCCGCCTGCCAACAGGATCGGACGTTTTTTCGCCACACCTACGGCGAGGCTCCAATCAAAGCTCTTGCCTGTGCCTCCTACGGCCGCTGCTGAATAGGTGTCCAGCAACAGGGTCGCATTGCCATAAGCATCAACGTCAGCCGGCACGTCCCAACCCACTCGGACCGCTTTGATCACTCGCGGCCCTAGCTGAGCCACCATCTCTTCGGTTTCATTCCCGTGGAGCTGCACTAGATCGAGGCCACAGAACGATCTCAGCTCCTGGATACGGCTCACGCTCTCGTTCACAAAGACTCCGACAATGGTCACGAACGGCGGCAACTGAGAAACAATGGCCCGAACCGACTCCGGAGCCACTTGACGCGGACTTGCGGCGAAAACAAAGCCCACAGCATCCGCACCAAAATTGGCTGCTGCGAGAGCGTCTTCCAGGCACGTGATGCCGCATATCTTCACCCTGACCACGGTCATCCCTCCACACAACAGAGCCGACGGAGCGCGGCGCCTGGGTCCTGCGACCGCATTAGCGTCGTGCCGATGAGGAACGCGTCCGCTCCGGCTTCGCGGAGCATGGCAATATCTTCAGGCCCTGAAATGCCGCTTTCTGCCAGGACGAGCGTGCCTTGCGGAATGAGAGGCCGAAGTCTCACGAAAGTCTCCAGATCCACCCGAAGCGTGCTCAAGTTCCGGTTGTTTATGCCGATAATCCGCGGATTGAGTGCCAGCACGCCTGCAAGCTCGGCTTCATGGTGCACCTCCACGACGGGCGTCATTCCCAGGCTCATTGCGGTCTCGAAAAGGCTGCTCAACTGCTTCCGCGGCAATGCTGCGGCAATGAGCAGCACCGCGTCCGCTCCGGCAGCGCGGGCTTCGCAAATCTGAATGGGGTCCAGGATGAAATCCTTGCGCAGGATGGGCAAATTTACGGCATCTCGCGCCTCACGCAGGTCATCGAGGCTTCCTCCAAAAAAGGGACCGTCAGTCAGCACCGATATGGCCGACGCGCCGGCTTCTTGGTAAACCTGCGCGAGTAACCTCACATCAGCCACGTCAGCGAGCGCTCCGTGTGACGGCGACGATCGCTTGATTTCAGCGATTACCGGCACATGAGGGCAGTTTCTCAGCGCGGCTGCCAAATCGATGCACGCGGGGCGGCTCATGGCCTGGTCATGAAGTGCGGCCACGTTTGTTTCGGCTCTCAGGCGACGGATTTCTTCCATCTTGTTGTTCAGGATATGCATCAAAACACTCATCGTGACTTACTTTCCGGCAGCTTCTTGCAAATCGTCTTCTTTCGTCATCTCGCTAACAATTTTGCGACCACGCTGGCTTGCGTGCACCCGTTGTGTTACTGCCGCTCCGGTGGAACCGATTGGAAAGATAGGAGTTTTTGGGGAGGGGTCCG
>JBMOME010000088.1:0-16742 GCA_049323095.1 Thermodesulfobacteriota bacterium | reverse complement strand
AATATCGCGTTTCTTGAAGGGGGTCCGGGGGAAACTTCTTTACACAAAGAAGTTTCCCCCGTGCCTTATCCTGCTTTCAGGATCGCAAGGGCCTCGTCCAGGGTGCGTGCGACGGGGATGAGTTGTGCGGTCCCCGAAGTCATAAGTGTCTCTTCCACCATGGGTTGGGGACTGAGCACTACCATCTTCTGCCCTTGAGCCGCGAGGGACTTGGCGCATTTGAACAACAGTCTAATGCCGAGCGACGCGAGGTACGTTACGCCTGCCATGTCCACTACGGTAGCCTTTCCCGCATGGGCAGTGAGTCCCTCAAATTCCGTCCCAATCTTCCCTTCGCCCTCCACATCGAGTTTTCCTGAAAGAGCCACGTGAGTGTACTGTCCTGTATTCTCAACGACCCGTAACTCCATGCTCAGCCTCCTTACTGTGATCCGACGAAATCTGTTGTCATGTTCGCGATCGCTCTCTTGCCGCCGACAATCCTCGGCCGGGGAACAGGTTTTGGGGCGGCTACTTCCCTGAGTTCTTGCCGAGCTCCAACGATCTCTTGTAGCACTCAACTGCCTTCAGATGCTCACCCGCGGCTGCATACACTTTTCCCATGTTCATGAGCGTCTGCTTTTGCGCGTCAATGTCTCCGATCTTCTTGAAGAGTTCCAGGGACCGCTCGTAGATTTCAACAGCCTTCGGGTATTCGCCCGCGTGAGCGAGTGCATTTGCCATGCTAATGAGAGTCTCGGCTTGGCCTTCTGAGTCACCCAACTTCTTTTTCAGTTCAAGAGATCGCTCGTAATACACAATGGCCTTGGGGTATTGTTTCCACTCCACATAAGTTCGCCCCATGTTGTGGAGCGTGATCGCCTCATCGCTGACATCTCCTATTTTTCGTGCCAGCTCCATCGAGCGCTCGTGATACTCCAGCGCCTTTGCAAACTCGCCCAACCCCATCCAGGCCGCGCCCAGGTTCGTCAAGGTTTGCTCTTCGCCTTTTTGGTCTCCTAGTTTTCTCTTCAGCTCAAGCGACCGTTCGAAATACTCTACAGCTTTCTTCGGCTCCCCCAGCTTTGCATAAATCACCCCGAGATTGTTGGTTGCCACCCCGATGTACCCTTCGGACTTAACCTTTTCAAAGATCTTCAACGCCTCTTCATATTTCTCGATAACCTTGTCAAGATCTTCACGTGACCGAACCTTGTCTCGCGATAGGTTGGTCTCATCAAAAAGCTTGATTCCGTCCTCTTCGGTCTGTGCACATGCCGGCCCGAAGCACGGAGTCATGCTGAGTATGATCGTACCACAGATAAGAGCGACTATTCTGACCATTGCCATCTCCCAAAGAACGCCCCTGTTATTTACACGATTCCTCTGGTGCGGTGGCCGCTGTCGAGCATTTCTGGAACCGTGCGGAGGTCTCTTGGCTCGGAAGGGATTATCCCATGTGACTCCTGTGGGTGTCCACAAAGGATATTGACGAGCGCGACGAAACGTGTATATACTCTCATCTGATGATCATCCCTGGCAGGTGACGGAACGAGCCGCACATTTACATGATAGGAGCCGTGTAGGTGTCCCGTAAGGCGAAGCCCGATATCGCTCAAATCCTTGAAATAGGCCGAACCTGCGTCTGTTTCAATGTTCGCAAGGCTGCCCGTGCAGTCACGCAAATATACGACAACGCGCTTAGACCTGCCGGACTCCGAGGCACGCAGTTTACGCTTCTTGCAGCGATTAAGCTCCTGCAACCCGTGACGGTAGCGCATCTGGCAGACGCGACTGTCACGGATCGCACAACCTTGGGTCGAAACCTCAAACTCCTCGAAAAGAAGGGCATGATCCGAATACTGGCCGGTGAAGACCTCCGGGAACGAAACGTGTACTTAACGGAACGAGGAGAGGCAGCCGTAGCCAAGGGAATTTCTCTCTGGGAAAAAGCACAAACCACACTCACCGAGCAGCTCGGTTGGGAAGCTACGGAGCGCCTGCTGGCTGATCTGGCTTTGTTGGTGGAAGCGGCTCGCCGCGTTTGAAGCATTTGCTTAAATAGGTGTATATACAGTAAAACCCGATGAGCTGAACCGGGCAGAACACTCGTCAGGACCAAAAGACAGGATTCGCTTCGAAAAGGAGGCCGAAATGAAATTGGAAGAGCATCCTACGGTCAAGTGGTTTCGTAGCACAGGCCGGACGAAGGAAGCGCTCCTTGAGCCGCAGAAGCTTGATGCCGACTGGCTGAGAGAGCTCTGCCTGAAAGCCGGAGCTGATGAGGTGGGTTTTGTGGAGATCGATCGGCCTTCTTTGGGAATGGACAAACAAGAATTGCTTGAAGCCATGCCCGGTACCCGGACCGTGGTGAGCCTGGCATTCCGCCTGAACCGGGAACCGATCCGGACCGTGGCCCATTCTATGGCGAACCTCGAATTCGGTTACGCGATCAAACACGCTAACGACGTGGCCCGCAGAATTGTTAATGAATTACAGGCCAGGAGCATCAGCGTGCTGAACGCTCCGGTAGGATTTCCGTACGAAATGGACCGGTGGCCTGGAAAGCTCTGGTGGGTGCGTGACAAGATAGTGGCCGAAGAAGCCGGGCTGGGACGCACGGGATGGAATCGGTTGATTCTGCATCCCCGATTCGGCCCGTTCATGGTTTTGGGCACCATGTTGCTGAAGGCCGAGATGACGGCTTACAGCAAGCCCCTGGATAACAATCCTTGTATTGAATGCAAGCTCTGCATCTCCGTTTGTCCAGTCGGGACCATAAAGGCGGACGGATATTTCGATTTTCCTTCCTGTTACACGCATAATTACCGTGAACGCCTGGGCGGTTTTATCGATTGGGTGGAAAATATTGCGGGCAGCAAGAGCGTGGTCGATTACCGGAGACGTGTGAGCGAGAAAGAGACGGTCTCTATGTGGCAGAATCTCTCAATTGGCGCTCAAACTCGATGTGATCGCTGCATGGCAGTCTGCCCCGCGGGCGAAGAGGGTATCGGCGAGTTCCTGACGGATCGAGCGGGCTATACCCAGCGCTTGCTCAAAGGGCCGCGAGACCGGCAAGAAACGATCTATGTGGTGCGTGGGTCGGACGCGGAAGAGCACGTGACTTCCCACTTCCCTCACAAAACCGTGAAACAGGTATCCAACGGAATTCGACCACGATCTGTTCAGGCTTTTCTCAGAGGCATGCCGATCACGTTTCAGCGGGGACGATCCGGAGGCCTTAATGCGAGCTTTCATTTCACATTTACCGGCGAGGAGCCGTGCAAAGCCACGGTCATCATTCGGGATCAAACCATTGAGGTCCATGACGATCATGTTGGGGCTGCGGATGTGCATCTCACCGCGGATAGTGGCACGTGGCTCGGGTTCCTGGCGAAGGAGAAGAACCTGCTTTGGGCCATCATTACAGGCAAAATTCGCGTGAAGGGCCCTCTCAAGCTGATGCCTGCATTTGCGAAATGCTTCCCATCCTGAAGAAAAGGTGCACTAGGCTGACGTTCAGCTAATCCAGAGCCAGGGCACGAGCCGATAGCGTACACGTCGCGAGTAGTCTTGATAGCCCGGCAACTCCTGTCTGAGTGTGCGATCTTCAAGAACCGTGCGCACCACCGTCACCACCAACGCACAGGCAATCGGGACCTCAGCCCAGAACGATCCAAGGACAAGTGGGCCTGCAACCGAACTCAAAAACCAGCCTGCGTATCCTGGATGCCGAACGTACCGGTAAGGGCCGACGCTAATCGTGGCGTGGCCTTTTTCTGTCTGAATTCGGACGAGTTTGGCAAAAAACTTGTTGACTACCATTGCCCATAGAACAATCAAGTTCCCCGCGACGAACAAAACCATGGCCACGCCCTTTATCCCAAGCATTATGGGAGGCGACCATCCGAATCGGTGGTCGAGGCCTGCCACGATGAGCCCCACAAACCAGGTGATAACCATAGCCGGAGAAAGAAACAGGTCCCACCGTTTTGCCCCTCGCTCTTTTTGCAGCCGTGTTTCAATGACATCCGGATTGGACCTTATGAGGACCACGAAATCGAGCGCCATGCAGGCAGCCAACGCGGCCAGGAGGCACCATGCTTCAATCCAGTACCATGTGCCTGCGGAAATGAGCAGGGTCACGGCTATGCACACGAAGAACGCAGCAGTGCCTACAAGACCTTTTATCGTTTGGCCCCTTGGAATTGCCGACCGGCTGGGTGGAGGAACTTCGCTGTGGGAGTACATTCGGTGTTCTCGTTTTGGGGTGTTTGGATGCTTCTTGCTTATGTGCAACTGAGCAATTGATTACGCACAGTGTATCGTGTAGGTCAAGGAGGAGAATTGGAGGGGGTCACATGCTGGAATTATCCTTGGTTTCATGGGTCATCTTGTGGGCATTGCTGATTGTCATGGGCATGTTTGCGCTCCTGGTTCTGGGCTGGCAAATCATGGTCCTGAAGGGCAAAGCCATGAAAAACCCTGACGGAAGCGTCGACGATTGGCATGAACAGAAAACCTTCTACGGCATGGCACTTGCCGACATATTCGTGGCCTGTCCCACAACCTTCGTTGGGATTGGATTGGTGATAGCCGGTTCCCGCTGGGGATACTATCTTCTTGCGATGGCGGCTTTCTGGTTCGTATGGGGGAATGTGATGACCACCGCGACCAGTCTCAAGTTCGAGAACCCGAAGCTAACCTTCTCCTGGTTCTTCACATTTCCTCTTGGTGCTCTGGTGGGTCTTGCATATATCATTTGGACTGTTGTTCATTTTGATTACATTTACGTTCGGTAGGAGGCCAGACCTGGCTGCAACATCCGGTCTTGTACCCAAGTGACAGGAAAACTGGAGGGGCTTGAGTGTGATGGGGCCGCCGGCGGGTCGTGTAGGGGCGCACGGCCGTGCGCCCCTACCAAAGCCTCCACGGCCACCCAATTGAAAGGCCCCAAATAAAGAATTAGGTTTCAGGAGCCGCACATGCGCATCGTACTCGGTCTTTTCTTTGTGTGCTTCGGGTTATTCGGTTGGGTGGGGCAACTGATATCCGGTTTCAACTATTCGTTGGCTCAAAGACTGAGCTTGCAGGAAAAGAGCGAAGGCACCGATCCGCTCTTTCGGCTGGCAGAGCTTAACGCCGCGAGATGGGATGCGTGTGTCCTGTGGACCTTGCCTTTGGCGGGAGTTCTCATGCTCCTTAATCATCCGTGGTGGCCGTACGTGGCATTAGTGGCGGGTGGAATTCATCTGGACGCGGGAGGCAGGGAACTTGCCAAGTCGTTGAGCCTGAGAAAAGGCGGTGTGAAGATCGGCAGTCCGAAAGATTGGACGATCGCGAAGGCTTTCTTGTCCTTACTGGTGCTTATCGGACTTGTGACCATTGCATATGCGCTCTGGGCTCTTGGGACGGGCGCACCAACAGCCAGGACATGACGCGGGTTCGCTTACGGGTCTCAGACACGGCCGAAGTGAATTCCGGGTGCCACTGACCTGAGCCCCACGCCTCGCGGGATCAGGTCAGTGCTGATTCACCCTTGCACAGAGCGAACACATGGGAGCTGGGATTAAAGTGCCGGTCAAAAAAGTGCAAGCTGGACGTGACTGTATGGGGGTGGACTGAAGATGGTGCTGCGGGTGAAGCCTCCCGGAAGGTTGGTGAGCTGGCAACCCGTAAGACCAACCGTAGGGGCGTGATTCATCACGCCCTCTTATCGGGCGCAATGAATTGCGCCCCTACCCGGCTTCATCGATAAATTGCTCCAGGTACTATCCATAGTGGGCCAATCTAAGTGCGAGGCTAGATAGTCTGATCGAATTAGAGACAGGGCTGCCTACTGTTCGTACCCACCTTGAATCTAATAAGATGACTTTGCACTGACCTGCCACGGCAGGTCAGTGGCACCCCGCGGGAACCCGAAGGATCTATCTGGATTCCTGCTTACACAGGAATGACGAGATGGCTCTGCAAGAATCGAGCGACAATCTTGGCAATAGCTACATGGTGATTTGCAAAAGTTCTCTCGGAATGGGATCGCACTGCTGGACAAGCCAGCAGTGGCACCCACGATTGAATTCGTGATCACTTGCGAGAAAAGCTATGTTACTGCATCCAGAAAAACGAGGACGCCTACTCAAACGTTATGGGCTGGTATCCGAAGGTTTGTTTCACCTGTGCAAGCATCTCTTCAGAAGGGTCGCAGGAGATGGACGGAACGCTGATAATCGTCTCGGTACGGTTGGGAATTACCACGTGGAGCTTCACAGGGACTCGGCCTTGATGTTTACGCAGGATGCGGCTGAGCTCTTTGATTTGAAGAGGGTCGGTGCCGGTGGTGGATATCCGAATATGCAGCGCGTTGCTCAGGCGCCGAGGAGCGTCTTCCAGCGAATGGATCTCTTGAGCCAGGATCTTTGGGTTTTCCTGGTCTCCTTCCCGATTGCCTGAAACGAGCAGCGGCTTTCCCGATCGGAGCAGATCCTGTGCCTGGGCGTACAGGTCGGAGAAAACGGTTACTTCAGCTGTGCCTTCAAGATCTTCAAGGGTAACAAAGGCCATTCGGTCACCCTTCTTGGTATTTATCTCCTTAATGTTTTTGACCAGACCAGCAATCTTCACCTGTGATGGAGCGCCGTTTTGGGCCAGCGCGACGGTTGTGGCGTTCGCATACCGCTCGATGAGCCGGTCGTATTTCATCAGCGGATGCCCGGTAACGTAGAATCCGAGCATTTCCCGCTCAAAGCCCAGTTTGATCAGGTCTTCCCATTCCGCGAGCTCCGGGATAGCAACATCGTGGCCGTTTTCCGCGCCCGGGACGCATTCATGCTCGAACAGGTTGAACTGACCTTCAGCCTTCTCTCTCTGGTAGCTCTGACCCTGTTCAATGATCTGGTCCAAGGCATCGGACATGGCCCGTCGAGTCAGGCCCATGCCATCAAATGCGCCGCACTTGATCAAGCTTTCAAAAACCTTTTTGTTGGCCCTCCTGAGGTCAACCCTCCGCGCGAAGTCTTGAATCGAGCAAAACGGCCCGGCTTCATTCCTGGCTTCCAGGATGGAATCCACCGCACCTTCGCCTACGTTCTTTACTGCGCTGAGCCCGAAGACGATCTTGCCGTCCACCACGCCGAAGTTTTTGAGTGAGGCGTTCACATGCGGCGCCAGGACCTCAATGCCGCGATCACGGCACTCGGAAATGTAAAGGGTTACTTTGTCCGTATTGCCGGCTTCACAGGTCAGCTGAGCAGCGAGGAACTCTTCGGGATAATGCGCTTTCAGAAACGCTGTTTGATAGCTCACCATAGCGTACGCAGCCGAATGGGACTTGTTGAAGCCGTACCCCGCGAATTTCTCCATCAGGTCGAAGATATAGGCAGCCTTATCCGGATCGATCTTGTTCTTGGCAGAACCCTTCTCGAAGCGGCTCTTCTGCTCCCGCATCTCATCAGGCTTTTTCTTGCCCATCGCTCGACGCAACAGGTCCGCGTCGCCCAGGGAGTAGCCCGCGAGCGTGGTAGCGATACTCATGACCTGTTCCTGGTATACGATGACGCCGTAGGTCTCCTTCAGGATGGGCTCCAGCTCCGGCAGCGGGTACTCGATACGAGTCTTGCCGTGTTTGCGACTGATAAAATCATCCACCATGCCTGAATCGAGCGGTCCGGGTCGGTACAAAGCAAGGATCGCGATCAAGTCCTCAAAGACCGACGGCTTGAACTTGGTCAGCATGTCCCTCATACCCGAAGATTCAAGCTGGAACACGCCCATCGTATCCCCGCGACTAAGTAGCTCGTACGTGTCAGAATCGTCCAGCGGCAGAGAATCGATCTCCAGCTTCACACTTCTGGATTGCTCGATAAGCTGCAGGGCCTGGTCAATTACCGTGAGCGTCTTGAGCCCCAGGAAGTCAAACTTGACCAGCCCGATCTTCTCAACCCAGTTCATGTCGAATTGGGTAAGCACCTCTTTCTTGTTCGGGCTGTACAGCGGAAGGAACTCCACGAGCGGACGATCCGCGATAACAATGCCTGCCGCGTGAGTGGAAGCGTGACGGGTTAACCCTTCCAGCGCCTTCGCTGTGGTGATCAGATCGGCAACCTGCGGGTTCTTGGCAATCTCGTCCTTGAGTTTGGGTTCTCGGTCGATGGCCTTATCCAAGGTCATCTTAAGCTCATCCGGGATCAGCTTTGCGATGCGGTCCGCTTCAGCGTACGGCAGCCCCAGGACTCTTGCCACGTCGCGCACCACAGCCTTGGCCTGCATACGACCATAGGTGATGATCTGCGCAACCTTCTCGTGGCCGTATTTCTCCGTGACGTATTGGATCACGCGATCTCTGCCGGCCATGCAGAAATCCACGTCAATATCAGGCAAACTCTTGCGTTCGGGGTTGAGGAAGCGCTCGAAGAGCAGGTTGTAACGGATCGGGTCGATATCCGTGATCCCAAGGCAATAGGCCGCGAGCGATCCGGCCGCGGACCCTCGACCGGGCCCGACCGGAATCCCGTTCTTCCGGGCAAAACCGATAAAATCCGCGACGATGAGGAAGTACCCGGAATATCCCATATCTTGGATCAGCTTGATTTCCCGATTCAGCCGCTCTTCATACATCGGGATCTGGTCTTGAGCGATCTTTCCGCGGCGCAACAAGTGCTCGGTCCGTGTCTTGAAGCCTGCGCGAACATCGAGCGCGAAACGCTCCCGGAGCGTCTCACCTGTCCCCAGGTCAAAACGAGGCATATAGGTCTCGTGGAATTCGAGGAGCAGGGAGCACTTTTCAGCTACCAAGAGCGTGTTTGCCAGCGCTTCGGGCAATTCCCGGAAGTCTTGGGCCATCTCTTGAGGCGACTTAAAGTAAAACTGGTCGGTCTCGAATCTCAGACGAGACGGGTCATCAAGTTTCTTGCCCGTCTGAATGCAGAGGAGCGCCTCGTGAGCCCGATGATCGGCCCGATTGAGGTAATGGCAATCGTTCGTGGCCACCAGCTTCAGGTCGAGCTTGCCCGCAAGGTTGATCAAACCCCGATTGGCCTTTTTCTGGTGCTCCAGGCCGTTCTCTTGCAGTTCCAAGAAGTACCGTTCGGGAGTGAAGAGGTCCCGATACCATGACGCGGTCTTTCGAGCGCCCTTGGTATCCCCCGCGATGATGTGGGAAGCAACCTCGCCCGAGAGACATCCGCTCAAGCAGATCAACCCTTCGTGAAATTCCTCCAGGAGCTCTCGGTCAATTCGCGGCTTAAAGTAGAAGCCCTCGAGGTACGCCTTGGTGACCAGTTTACATAAGTTACGGTAACCTTTCTCGTTTTCACACAAGAGGATGAGATGGTACGCGGTGGTTTCACCCACGCGTGCATTTTGCTCGGTTCGAGACCCGGGCGCGACGTACACCTCGCAGCCGATGATCGGTTTGATGCCCGCGGCCTGCACCTGGGAATAGAACTCCATCGCACCGAACAGATTACCGTGATCGGTCACGGCCAGAGCGGGCATATTGAATTCGCCGGCCCGTGCGACGAGGTCCGGGATGCGAATGGCTCCATCGAGCAAGGAATACTGGGTATGCAAGTGGAGATGGACGAAGTCCGCGTGGGGCATAAGCGCTCCTATAGCTAATTGAAATTACTACCCTTTTGTAGGATCTGACCCACCATATCACTCCCTTTCACCCGAGGCAATGGCTTTTGCCCCGCTTCATCGCTGACAGAACAATCCGAAGTTTTCTCAATCTGTTGTGTTCCTGAATGAAAGCATGTCACGAATAATTATTGCTAATCCGAAAGTTATTGACACTTCTTCAGCATCTGGATTAAAATACACCCGCCGCGTATCTGTGGACTATCGGCTTGTTTCTCGAACTGTTCATGCGCTCTTTCAAGGGCACGAACGGTACGAACAGCTCCGGAACAGAGCCGATGATCGCTGCACGTGGCTTGAGAATCTGTTTTTCGGTTGGCGCTTTGGGCGCCGGTGAAGTTGCGCATCAGCGATACGCAGCCCGGACATCCAGCAGAGCATCGTGCTCATAGTGCGGCGCAGTGCGGCACCAGAGGGGCTTGGACTCGCTGACGATCTGATGAGCGCATTACGAAGGACTGATCCGGTGAGATTGCTGGCCTTCTTCGGAGCTATCGCCATCAACGTGGTTCAGACCGTGCGATTCGCGGTGGAGGAGACCGGTCGCTCAATCGTGCTTCTGGGATCGTCCGTAGAATGGCTCCTCAGGCCGCCGTTTCGGTTCAAGCAGTATCTGATCCAGTTGGACTTTGTGGGAGTCCAGTCTGTGTATCTGATCTGCATAACCGGGTTGTTCACCGGTATGGTGCTCGCCCTGCAAGGGCACATTGCAATGTCCCGTTACGGTGCGGAATCGCTCATCGGCGGAGCCGTGGCCCTGTCGCTGGCACGGGAGCTTGGGCCGGTCTTGAGCGCTTTGATGGTGATCGGTCGCGCGGGCTCGGCCATTATCGCGGAGCTGGGCAGCATGAGGAACACGGACCAGATCGATGCGCTGGCCAGCATGGCGGTCCACCCGGTTCAGTATTTAGTCGTGCCTCGAGTGGTGGCAGCCACCATCGTGTTGCCGTTTCTCGCGCTCCTGTTCGAGTTTTCCGGGATGGTGGGCGCTTATCTGGTTTACACAACGCAGTTGGGCCAAGACGGAGCAGTCTTCATAAACAGTATCAAAGATTATTTGGAAGCTGAGGATATAACGCATGGTTTGATCAAGGCAGTCGTCTTCGGTCTCATTTTGTCGCTGGTGAGCTGCTCAAAGGGCTTCTACGCGACGGGCGGCGCACGAGGCGTGGGGCTCGCCACCACGAGAGGTGTGGTGATCTCTTCGCTACTGATATTGGCTTCGGATTACGTGATGACCGCCCTCATGTTCAAGCCGTCCTAGGGCGGTCGGGCAACGAAGCATGATCACGGTAAACGATCTGCACAAACGGTACGGAGACCAGACGGTGCTCGACGGCGTCAATTTTACGATCCAGCGAGGCACGGTGACCACCATCATAGGTCGGTCGGGCGGCGGCAAGTCCGTGCTGTTGAGACATCTCATGGGCCTGGAAACGCCGGATTCGGGCGAAGTGATCATCGATGGCGAGAACCTTTCGCGGATGGGCGACGCGGATCTGAACAGGATTCGGCGCAGGTTCGGGATCCTGTTTCAAGAAGGTGCGCTCTTCGATTCGCTCACCGTGGCCGAAAACGTGGCTTTCCCTCTGGAGGAACACACGAAGCTTTCCCAGAGCGAGATAATGGACGTGGTGCGCGAGAAGCTGGCCACAGTTGGCATGACAGGACACGAAGACAAGTACCCCGCGCAGATTTCCGGCGGGATGCGTAAACGAACCGCACTGGCGCGGGCGCTGGCGCTCGACCCGGACATCGTCTTCTTTGACGAGCCTACCACGGGCCTCGATCCGGTGACCAAGTCGGCCATCTATGCGCTCATCAAGACCACGCATGAGCAGACTTCCACCACGTACGTGATCGTCAGCCACGATATTCGCGGGGTGTTCCCGGTTTCGGACGAAACCATGATGCTCTGGGACGGAAGAATCCTGGCCAGAGGCACTCCTGAGGAAATGGAGCGGTATCCGGACCCGGTTGTGCAGCAGTTCATCAGCGGGTCTCCGGAAGGCCCCATACATGTTGACTGATTGAGCAGGGCGAAAGGCTCAATGGCAGATAAGCTTACATTGGAAGCCAAGGTCGGGATCTTCTTTCTCGTGGGCCTGGCTATTTTTGCATACGTCTGGTTCCGCGTGCTGGGACTGGATTTGCAGGAAGGGTTCGAGCTGAAAACCCGGCTGAGTTCCGCAGAAGGCCTGGTCGAGGGGACGCAGGTTCAGATCGCGGGCATCAAAGTGGGCAAGATCAAGAGCATCATACTTGACCCAGACACGGGCAAGGCCATCGTGACGATGGATATCAGGAGCGAGTACCGCAACAGCATCCCTGAAGGGTCTCGAGTGATGGTGAGGACCAAAGGGCTGCTGGGAGATAAATACGTTGTAATTGAGGTCGGCAAACCCAATGCACGAAAGCTGAAATCCGGAGAAGAGATCAAGCTTGTGTACGAGCCGGTCCCCGCGGAAAAGGTCATGGATACGCTGGGATTCGTGGCCGAAGACCTGAAACTCCTCACCCGTGAAGCGCGCACGCAGTTCGTCGATCAGAAAGGCTCGGAAAAAGTCGACCGCATCATCACCAATACCGACCGAGTATTTCAGGATGTGAGAGACCTGGTGGGCAAGAACAAGGACAAGCTGGACTTGACTGCCCAGAGGATGGCTCAAGCAAGCGGCGACGTGAGCGAAATCCTTTCCAGGAACAAGGAAAAGATCAACCGCACTGTGGACAACGTGGACAAGAGCGGCGAGAAATTCAACAGGCTCACCGAACAGCTGGAAAATCTGGTCGGCGATGTACGGGCCGGCCGAGGAACGCTTGGTAAGCTGGTCACAGACGAGTCTCTGTACCGACAGACCCAATCACTGGTAGTGGACATGCGCCAGCTTTCGGACCGGGTCCAGCGCGGCCCTGGTGTTATCGGACGGCTCATCAACGATCCTGAGCTCTATTTCGAGACTCGTAGAGCTATCCGCAACATGAACAAGACTGCGGAAGATGTCTCCGAAGCTACCCCGATCAGCACCCTGGCGATCATCCTCGGGTCGGTCTTGAAATAAGAGGCTGCGTCCAATGACCAGCCCCAAACACATATACTTTACCTTGAAGGCTGGGAGATTGCTTCGTCCCGCGACCCGCGAGACTCGCAATGATATACTCGGACACGATCTTCGGTACCGCGTAACTGAAGGCACAGGCCGCTACTGCTTTTCCGCTTTGATACTCTTCTTGGCCCTGGCCTGTTCCGGACCCGCGTTCGGTTCAGCCTATGATCTGATCAGATACGCCTCGCCAAAGACGACCTTTGCCATTGACCCTGACCTGAATATTCGTCGCATGGACCCGTTGGCTCCCGACCGTGTTTGGACCCTGGGAGAAGGCTGGGGTTTCCCGCCGCTCTTCTTTCACACCAAGGCTCCCGGCAGGTACGAAAGGGTGGACTTTTTCTTTCCCTTTGGATATCGGGAAGAGTCCTTTTTTCGGAGCAAGATGGCTTTTGTTCCCATCTTCGAGAGCCGGTGGTCAAAGGTGCCCCCTTTTGACGGCTATTCCCGGTGCCTGACTCTGTACCAGGGTACGTCGGATCTGGGGCAGAACTATTGGGGATTCTTTCCGTTCTATGGATACACGTATCGGCGATACGGCGTGGACAGCAATTTCTTCTTTCTCTTTCCGCTTTATTACGAAAGCACGGACGAAGACATCCACACCCGGCGCATACTCTGGCCGATCATCACCTATGCGAACAGCCCGGGCAGAAGCTCGTTCAAGGTATGGCCGCTCTTCGGCACAGATACAATTCGGCAAGATTACTCAAATATGTTCGTGCTGTGGCCCTTTTTCCAGCATACTGAGAAATATCCCGGGACGGAGCAGGCCAGCTCGTACACCGCTTTGCCGTTCCCGCTGTATGTTCGCGAGCAAAATAATTATTCCGCAACCACGAATATTATCTGGCCCTTCCTCAGCTACTATCACCACTATCGGACAGGCCATCAACGGTACAGCTTCTGGCCTTTTGTCACCTACGGTACAGGCGGAGGTATCGAGGAGCTGAATGTCTTCTACGTGTACTCGTACAAGAAGGATCTGCGGAAAGGGACCGAAACGAAAAGCGGGCAAGGATACATTTCAGTCGGAGACGGCGAGGTCTTCACCGAACGGAAGTTCCTGCTGATCAACACTATCCAGAAACGCTTCAGGAAAGGGTCGTTAGTCTTCAGCCGGTATCGGTTCTGGCCCTTTGCAGAATACACCTGGGACCTGGACAAGGGGAGTCATTTCAAATTCCCGGAAATCATCAGCCTGAAGAGCGATTGGTTTGACTTGAACCTGGGCCGCATCCTACGGTTCGTGGATCTTCGGGAAACCCCGATCACCCGTGAACTGAGCGTCTTGTTCGGACTCAGTCGAGAAACCAACATCAAACGAGTGCCGCATATTCCGCCTCCACCCAAACCCGAAGACGACAGTTTTTCGGAACTAATCTCCGGTTCCTTCGGGAAACGTTAGTCTCGACCTTCAATCAAGAACAGCGCCCTTGTTGAGCTAATGGGGGAAACATTGCTATGAGATCGAAAGAGGCAATTTGGTTGTTTCTTCTCGTCTTGTCCGTCGGGATGACGATTTGCCTTAAATATCTCCCATATCTACCCGGGGACGTGGCCACCACCCGATTGATGCAATCCATGTTGCCCGAATCCAAACACTGGGCTCAGGTAATATCCTCGACAGCCAAAGTGCCTTGGATCTGGGGCCTTATCGCTGTGACGTTCGTCATTTCCTGGATGATTGCCGGATGGCGGGCGAGCTTGTTGTCGGTTGTAGCCTTTATTGGTCTGTGGTTGCTGGGAAAGTGGCTCGGTCCGGTCATTGCCCAGCCACGGCCTTCTCCCGAATTGGCTCGGGTAGCTGAAGCAGCCTCCGGTTTCGCGTTCCCGTCCATCTTTGCTTTTAACTACATAGCGACTGTTGGATTCGTGGCTGTTCTAGCCGCGGCAAAGGCCTCGGGACACCTTCGATGGGTTCTGTTGGTCATCTGCATTTCGCTGCTTGTTATAGGAGGAATTGCCCGAATTGACCTGGCTGCTCACTGGCCCAGTGACGTAGCTGTATCGTATCTTATAGGGTTCCTGTGGGTTACCTTGCTCATCCGCTTCGTTTGACGCGGAAAAGAAGAGGGCGGTCCGCTTAAGACCGCCCTCTGTCAAAAGACCTGCCGGGCCCGTGTTATGCGTGATGGTGGTGATCCGATTTTGTCCCGTACCCAAAGACGATGGCCTTGAAATTCTCGCCGATGGTTTCACCGGTAGTAGCCAGGTACAGGTGTGCAACCAGGAACGCCGCGAAGAGCGCGCCTAGTATGTAGTGGATCGTGGCAAGGACCACCATGCCGCCAATCGCCTTAATGAACCCTTGGAAATAATCGGGGTACATGTAGAGCAACCCGCTGATCAGCAGGAGGGGCATCAGTAACACCTGGAATTGCAGGTAGGCTATCTTCTGGAGTGGGTTGAACTTGTTGTCCTCAGACGGAGCGTACGGGTGCGGTTCATGCTTGAATATGCCGTACCCATAGAACTTGGCCTGCGTGATCATACCCTTGGGGATCTCGCCCTTCTTGGGGATGTAGTGCGTGATCCGCTTCGTACCAAGGTTGTACACGAGCCAGATGAGGAAGACGATCACCGTGGCCCATCCAAACCATTCGTGAATGTCTACTGCCCACTGGAACCAACCGCCGAACTTCTCCGGCCAGTGGATCATAATACCGGTGATGATGAGCACCACGATGCAGACCGCCTGCGCCCAATGCCAGAGACGCTCGATAAGCGGATGCAGGAGGATCTTCTCTTCCGGCAGCTCAATGGGTCCTTTGCGCCGCGTCAAGATCCTAAGCCCGCCGTGGAAGATCGGCAGGACGAGCGGTCCGATTACGACGAGAATGAGGAGCGTATCCAAGGCGGGGACTCGATGGGCCCCGACCACGTAACCGAACTTAGCCAAGACCTCTTTGTTGATGAAACCCACCTGTTTGATGTAATCCCAGCAACTCACAGGCTCCATCTTCTTCTTTGCCAGGATTGTGTACTTGGTGTGGCACGCCTGGCAACTCGCTACCTTGGTCTTCACCTGAGCTATGTTGTGCACCCCGGGGTCTTTGCCCTGGTGACAGGTCATGCATCCCAGCGCCAGGTGTCTCTTGGGCGCGTAAATCTTCGCGTGCCCTGCAACGGTATCCATCCCGTATTTCCCGTGACAGTCCACGCAGTATTTTTCCTTCCAGCCTTTGACATACGCGTCCGATCCCTTGCCGTAATGCACGTCATGACAGCCGATGCAGCCCGGTTCCTTTGGGCCGGCCTTTTTCCCGTGGGCACTTGCCGCGATCAGCTCCACCGGTTCTTCATGGCATTGCTTGCAATCGACACGGGCCAGTCGTTGGGCGTGGGGTATCTCCTTCACGTCCTGATGACAGTCGACACAAGGGGTTTCCGCGTGCACGCCTTCTTTGAATTTCTTCATAGATATGGCGAGGCTGAGTTCGCCGAATAGGTATGGAGGCTTTTTTGCCGGAGGCTGGGGCTTGTCCGCGACCACGACGTTGTCAGCCAGCTCCTCAGGCGATTGCTTGAGAATGTCGGAGGTGTGGCAATCCATGCAACTGTCGTTATCAAGAGTTTCAGGTTCTGGTTTCCTCGATGCATCGGGCTTTTCTTCGGTGGTCGGCTTTCGCTCTTCAGCCCTGGGTTCAGGCTTTGCTTCAGCGGGCTTCGCGGGTTGGGACGCCTCGGGCTTCACTTCCGAAGGCTGACCCGCGGCAGGTTTTTGTTCTTGAGCGCGCGATGGTACGGACGAATACTGGAAAACGAGGAGCAATCCCGCAGCAACGGCGCACAGGGTTACCCATCTCCCCAAAGGGAAACCGGATGCTCTTTTTTTCATTATGGACTCCTTCTTCGCGAGGTATCACCCTCTCACAGAGCGCATAAGTTAATAGTGATTTCAGTCAGGAAAGACCCAGGATAGCGTGCAATTATTACATACACCTTGGGGGGAAGGTCAAGGAGAAACTCCAAAATACAAGAGCCCTCCCGCGATGCCGGAGGGCTCTTGTTTATCTG
>JBMOME010000087.1:7381-16842 GCA_049323095.1 Thermodesulfobacteriota bacterium | reverse complement strand
GATTGGTCGTAGTGAGGCTGAATTCATGGCAGAGCTCGCCCACGGCTAGATGCCAGTGTGCGATCAAACGTTGAATAGTCGGCTGACTCAGACACGGACCTGCCAAAGCTCAGGTCCGTGGCACCCCCGGGACGATATTGATGGGCTGTTGGGTGCCACTGACCTGGGCACCAGGTCAGTGCTGCTTTTGGTCCGATGTCATCTTCACCGAATGACAGCGAATTCCTATTATTGGATCTCCTTAATCAGAGTCTCCGCTCCTTGCTTTCCCGTGGACGCCACCTTCCCATCGCTCCACACGATGTCCCCGCTGCTCTCCAGGAGTTCGCAATGACTGAGCACCTCGTTCAGCGCCAGGTGGATACCGAAACCTTTTAGCAAATGGGGCTCGAAATGGGCCCGTGCAATCTCTTCGGGTGTCCTGGGCTCATCACCCAAAAGATTGATTATGTCCGAGCATCGCTGAATATGGTGATTTATTAACTCATCGCACCGGGCAGCAAGGTCCAGCAGATTCCACTTGCCACGGGAAAACAATCTATGAGCCGGCAAACCTGTGAGACCCGGTAGTCCCTTAGAAATGCTTTGTAATCGCTTCACCGACCGAATGTAGGCCCGCAACCCGTACAGTTGGTCCGCTCGATCGTAGTGGGACGGCAACATGCATCGTGTGCCCTCGAAGTACGCTTCCTTCGTGGGATGCGGCGTAATCTCGGGGAGGATCGTATCCCCGGTCAGCATGACTTCGTCGTCGATCACAAAGGCGAGGCAGTCCGGTGAGTGCCCTGGAACATGGTGAACCGATATTCCCTGGCCGAGGTCGTGATCATCCTGCCCGACGGGGGTTATCGTGAACGATCTCCGTTCCCGGTGGTAATCCAGGCAATGATCTTGTGTAAAACTGTCGAGCATGGGGCAGTACCAGCAAGACGCCGGAAACTGCGCAACCCGCGCGGATGGAGCTCGTGCGGGTTCAACCTCAATAAGACTCTGATAAGTCTCGTGAGCCTTCACCTTCAGGCCGGTTGCCTCTGTGAGAGCGAACAAACCGCCGTCATGATCTTCGTGGCCGTGGCTCAGGACAACGAAATCGAGATCATCGGCCTTGATGCCTGCATATTCCATCATCTCCAGCAGACGCGGGCCTGTGCCTCTCCTGCCCGCATCCACGAGAAAAGGCTTTTCCCCGCTAACGACGTAATTCCACGTGGGACCCAGGTCCCAGTCGCCCCCATAATGATTCTTGGTACCAAGCGCGAAGATATCCCGCCCCGTAGAAAGAGAAATTTGCACTATCATGTCGTTTCCGTTGTCATCTCCCGGGTGCAGGATCTTTATCCGTTCATACAGCATTCACGCCTCCTCAGATCGTGGTGATCGTTCAGTTACGCGTGGGGAAGAGTGTCATTGCGAGCGAAGCGAAGCAATCTCCCAACCTCCAAAAGAGGGGATTGTTGGTGGGACCGGCATCTTGCCGGTCATTCCCAATGGACAGGCTGGAAGCCTGTCCCACCATTAACCCCTCACAATGACAGGTTAGACGTACTTGACTCCGGCATGTAACCGTATGCTTACAGGTCGCCTTCGGTATCACTTCATTTCCACCACAGTATCAGATAGTTGACCTCGACTGGACGCACCTCTGCGTTCCCCGGCCGAACAGCCTGGGATAAAGAGATTCCCGTTGTATTGCTTTCGGTGTCAGGCCGCAGGAGAGAGCGATTGTTTCACTTGGGCGATTTTGTTTTGGGAATCGACCAGGACTACGCTCGGCTTAAAGTTGCGGCATTCGTTCTCTTCCAGCACGGCATATGCGCAGATGATGATCAGGTCATTCACCGTGACCTTTCTCGCGGCCGCGCCGTTGAGGCAGATGGTTCCCGAACCTGGTTCACCGGCGATTACATAGGTGGTGAAGCGTTCGCCATTGGAAATGTTATAGATTTGCACCTGTTCGTACTCGATGAGATTCGCAGCCTCGATGAGGTTGGAATCGATGGAGATACTCCCTTCGTAATCGATGCAGGCTTCTGTGACGCGAGCTCTATGGATTTTGGATTTCAACATGGTGCGCTGCATAGTTTCCTCCAAAAGCGCTATACTCCGATATATTATTGAGCGGCTGCTTGCCGCTTCAGGTCCGCTGAATCTCCTAGACCCGATGGCTGAAGAGCATGTTGTCTATCAGTCGGGTGTTGCCGATCTTTACTGCCAAAGCCGCCAGAGCCGCGTCGTCCACTTCGGTAAGGTCTTGTAGGGTCTCAGGATGCACGAGCCTGATGTAGTCTACGTCGGCATCGTGTTCCAGCCCGATCCTTTGAGACATTGCGCGCAGGTATTGCTCCGCGCTTCTTTCACCATTTTGGAAGAGCCGTCCGGCTTCCAGCAGAGCCTGGTGCAAGCACACAGCCTGTTTTCGTTGGTCAGGGGAAAGATAGGCATTGCGGGAGCTCATCGCGAGCCCGTCAGCCTCGCGGACGGTCTCGCAAGGTACGATCTCCACATCCAGATCGAGATCTCTGGCCATGGTAATGATTACTTGGAGTTGTTGGCGGTCCTTTTCGCCAAAGTAGGCCCGCGTGGGCGCCACAATATTGAATAGCTTGAGCACCACGGTAGCCACGCCACGGAAATGTCCGGGACGCGATGCTCCGCAGAGAGGTCTGGAAACTTCTTCCACGTCCACATAAGTCTGAAAGCTCGGTGGGTAGATCTGAGACGCTTCCGGCAGGAACAGGGCGTCAACGCCCACGTCCGCACACTTCTTCGCGTCTCCTTCAGGGTCGCGGGGGTAACGAGCAAGGTCTTCGCTTGGTCCAAACTGCGTGGGGTTAACGAAGATGCTCACCACTACCCGATCGTTCTCACTGCGCGCGCGTCGCATGAGCGCCAGATGCCCTTCGTGCAGGTATCCCATAGTCGGGACGAATCCGATGGTCTTGGCCTGTTTCAGCAAGGCTCTGGACCATGCTTTCATATCGGATATGGTAGCAAGGCGTTCCATAACGCGAACCAATAAAAAAAGCCTCCCGGTGGGAAGGCTCTGAGCGTACGCTTCTTTCGATCCTCCCGTCCCGGTCTCAAGGATCCAGGCGGCAAATGTCACTGTTCTGAGTCGCGCGATTGGTTCCGGGTCCTGTGAAGACTCCAGACCACGCGTGATTACTATGCCCGAAAGGCAGGCACAGGTCAAGCTTCAAAATACACGAAGAGCGACCGTTGAGTGATCTGGGGAATGCCTTTCTCTTTAGTAACACAAAGGACCTCAGTAGGACCGGCATCTTGCCGGTCCTACTGTCTCGGTGAGGCCACAGTCTCCAAGTCGCCCTGTGTAACCTACCAGGTCGGGTCGGGCCAGGCAAAATCCGACCTACCAATTCATCCGGCGGCACCACCCGATCTGCCGCGGCAGGCAGAGGTTTACCTTTTCCTGCGGAGATGCTAAAGAATTGGCATGGAATCGCTCGTTTCGGTCAGGAAATGCGATACATACGACTTGCCACGGGTAGCCTCAGTTGTTGAACAACTCTTCAACGATTTGGGCGGCCTGAGCAGTTTCATACGACGCGGCCAAAAGGTCCTGTTGAAGCCCAACCTGCTCAGGTCGGCCGCGGCTTCAAGCGCCGCGGTGACTCATCCTGCTGTGGTTGAGGCCATCGCGTCACTCGTAATCGATTGCGGCGCGGTTCCCTTTGTCGGAGATAGTCCGCCTCTGGGGAATCTCCCGCGGGTGTTGTCGAAATGCGGATACACCCCGTTCATGGAACGCATGGGAGTTAAACCCGTGCCTTTCGTGGAAAAACAGACCTGCGAATTTCCGGAAAACCGGATATTTCGCAGAATCGATCTGGCTCGCGAGGTGTTTGATTACGACGCGGTGATCAACATCCCGAAACTGAAAACGCATACTCAGATGTTCCTGACGCTGGCGGTGAAGAATCTTTTTGGAGCGATCATCGGCACCGACAAAGCATCCTGGCACCTGAAAGCGGGAAAAGACCACGAGACCTTTGCCACGGTGCTCGTCCAGATATACGAGAAAGTCCGACCGACCCTTTCAGTGGTGGACGGTATCCTGGGAATGGAGGGAAACGGCCCCAACAGCGGCAAGCCCCGCCAGGTAGGCATTCTGGCGGCTTCCACCGATCCTGTGGCCTTGGATGCCACTGTGGGCAGGTTACTCGGCTTCGACGCGACTCGTATGCTGACCTGTTCGATCGGGCAGGCTCAAGGGCTCGGCGTAGTTGACGAGGATCGAATCAAGGTGGCGGGCGAAAAACTCGATGGCTTTCCTCTTAAAAACTTCAAAGCCCCCAAGACCATGACCATGACGTGGAATTTGTCCGGCAGAAATCCTATCCGCAGGTTTATGGAAAACCATATGGTTACAAGGCCCAGGATAGACCAAGCGGAGTGCCAGGGATGCAAGATCTGCCTGGAACACTGCCCACCGGAAGCGATCGCCGAGAAGAACGGCAAAATGATCATAGACTATCGCAAGTGCATCTCCTGCTTTTGCTGCCACGAGCTGTGCACCAACGAGGCGATTGAGATCGAACAACCACTGTTCGGTAGGCTGTTGTCGCGGTTACTTCGTTGAGTAGAGTCCTGTGCTTGATTAAGCATCCAAAGCATGTGAGCTCAAGTGCCTTTGAAACTGCCGTGTCCCTCTTCACGGGGCCGTTTGTAGGAGGAGGTTGAAATGAGAACGTGGGAATACAAGCTGGTCATGCATCGACGAGTTCCGACCAAGCAATTGGAAGACGAGCTCAACCGCCTTGGCAGTCAGGGATGGGAGGTGGCTTCCTCGGACATGGAGATCGAGGAGGACGACGGACACGTGGTGGTCTATTACCACGCGCTTCTCAAGCGAGAACGAAGCTGAGGAAGAGCCCCATGTCCTTGACCGCGGGCAGGTCCCGTCCGGACGGGTGCTCCGCTGATGTAGGGAGAGAATTTGGCCACCGAGTCTGCGATCATGAATTCCTGCCCATCCCTTGTTGAGTGGCCTTCCCTCGGTTATAGTAAAAAATTGTCATTGTCACGTGTGAATGATTCTGCGATCAACGAAGAGGTGTGGTATGGAAGCCTTGGGCATTTGTTTGGGAGCCTCGACACTTGGTATGGTTCGTGTTCGGTGTGATGAAAAGGGGCTCACGATCGCCAATGCAGAAACCATCACTCATGAGGGTAATCCCCGCAAGACGCTGCTGAAAGCTCTCCAAGACATTCCGGATATCAGGGAGCTTCCCATCGCGGTAACAGGCCGCAAGTTCATCCAGTTCGTTAAGCTCAGCACCATATCCGAACCTGAAGCCGTCGAATTAGCCACGGCCCATCTGCTGCAAAGTGATCATCCATATCGCATTGTGGTCAGCGCGGGTGGGGAGACTTTCCTCGTTTATCACCTGGACGAGGACGACAAAATCCAGGCGATTCAGACTGGGAACAAATGCGCTTCAGGAACGGGCGAGTTCTTTTTGCAGCAAATAGGCCGAATGAACCTTTCCCTGGGCGATGTGGCCCGGCTCGGAATTTCCGAACATCCCCACCGTGTGTCGGGCCGGTGTTCGGTCTTTTGCAAGAGCGATTGTACCCACGCTTTGAACAAGGGTATCCCCAAAGGCCAGGTCGTGGCCGGTCTCGCCCAGATGATGGCCAACAAGGTGGTGGAACTGCTTAAGAAACTGCCCAAGCAACATGTGATGCTCGCGGGAGGGTCCTCGAAGAACCAGACCATGATCCATTATCTCACCCGTGAGATCCAAGATCTGCACATCCCCGAGGAGGCTCCGTATTTCGAGGCCCTGGGCGCGGCTCTCTGGGCCATTGAGAATCCCACCATCCCTTACACGGGAACCGCGGACGTATTTGAGAGAAAGAGTTCCGCGTTCACGTACCTCAAGCCTCTGGCCGAGTTCCGGGACAAGGTGCACTTCAAGGACAGACCTCGCGGAGTCGCGGAACCCGGCGATCGCACCATCCTTGGACTGGACGTGGGCTCCACGACCACCAAGGGTGTGATCATGCGGTGCAGGGACAAGGCCATCCTGGCCGCGGACTACCTGCGGACCGACGGCGATCCTGTCGGTGCGTCTCGACGGGTTTACCAGAGCCTTGCGGATCAGATCCAGGTGCCTATCGAGATAATCGGGCTGGGAGTAACCGGGTCCGGCCGTCAGATCGCGGGGCTGCACGCTCTGAGCGACGGAGTAATCAACGAAATTATTGCTCATGCCGCGGCCGCTGTGCATTTCGACCGAGAGGTGGACACGATATTCGAGATTGGTGGGCAGGACGCGAAATACACCTACATCACGAACAGCGTGCCGAGCGACTACGCGATGAACGAGGCCTGTAGCGCCGGCACGGGGTCATTCCTTGAAGAATCGGCCAAAGAAAGCCTTGGCATCCATGTTACCGACATCGGTTCAGTGGCATATCAAGGGGGCAATCCGCCCAACTTCAACGATCAGTGCGCTGCATTCATCGGGTCTGACATCAAGAACGCGGCACAGGAAGGCATCCCGGTCGAAGACATCGTCGCGGGGCTCGTTTACTCGATCTGCATGAACTATTGCAACCGGGTCAAGGGCAACCGGCCGGTGGGCCGAAAGGTCTTCATGCAGGGCGGGGTTTGTTACAACGAGGCCATCCCCGCTGCCATGGCCGCGCTGACGGGAAAAGAAATCGTGGTTCCGCCGGAGCCTGGACTCATGGGCGCATTCGGCGTGGCTGTCGAAGTGGAGCGCCGCCTCGAAAGAGGCTTGCTGCGCGAGCAGCAGTTCGAGCTGCAACGGCTGGCTGATCGTGAAGTGGTGTACAAGAAACCCTTTGTCTGCGGCGGCGGAAAGGAAAAATGCGACCGTCGGTGCGAGATCGCCCGAATCGAAATCGAAGGCAAGACCTATCCGTTCGGCGGAGCGTGCAACCGGTACGTCAACCTGGTGCGACAGCAAGAGTTCGATACCAGGCGGCTTGACTTGGTGGATTTCCGGCAACGCCTCGTCTTCCGAGATCTCGCGCCTGAAGATCCTTCCGATACTCGGCCCACTATAGGATTGAACCGGTCCTTTCTTATCAATACTTATTTCCCGTTCTTCAATACTTTTTTCAAGGAATTGGGCTACCGCGCGGTGCTCCCGGATCGGGTGGATCCGGCCGGCGTGGACCAGCAACAGGCCGCGTTCTGCTACCCGGTGGAAATCGCCCACGGGCACATGTTCGATCTGCTCAAGAAGAACGTGAACGTGCTCTTTCTTCCGCACATCCGAGGGATTCCGACGGATCAGGAGAATCCCAATACGTGCACCTGCGTGTTCGTGCAGGGTGAAGCGTTCTACCTTGCCGGAACGTTCGATGAAGTCAACGCGAAGAAGCGCCTTACGCCCTATCTCGACCTGAGCAGAGGCTTTGAGTCTGCGATTGACGGCTTTCTCGAAGTTGCGCACGAACTTGGCTGTTCCCCGGAGCAGGGAAGGGCGGCATTTAGCGCTGGAATGGCAGCTCAGGACGCGTTCAAGAACGAGCTTCGTACCAAAGGTACGGAGATGCTGAAAGAGATCGAAGCCGACCCGGAGTCCATTGGCGTGGTGCTGTTCGGTAGGCCGTATAATTCATTTGTGTCTGAGGCGAACAAAGGGATTCCTGCAAAATTCGCGTCCCGCGGCTATTACATTTTGCCGTTTGACATGCTTCCATTCGAAGACCAAACCTTCGATGACGCAGAGACCATGTACTGGTCCATGGGGCGCATGATCCTGAAAGGGTCGCGGCTGGCCAAGAACCATCCTCAGCTCTTCGGGACTTTCATCAGCAACTTTTCATGCGGGCCTGATTCATTTGTGGTGGGATATTTCCGGGATGAAATGGGCCGGAAGCCATCGCTCACGCTTGAACTGGACAGTCACACCGCGGATGCGGGACTGGAAACCCGCATCGAAGCTTTCCTGGATATCGTCCGCCACTACCGGGAACTGGAGAGCAAGAAACAGATTGCAGCTGTTCAGAAGGACTTCAAAGCCGCGTACACTTCGATAGTTAATGGGAAGCCCTGCGTGGTCACCGCGGACGGCCGACAACTCTCGCTGAAGCATCCGGACGTAAGGATCGTGCTCCCCGCGATGGGCGTTTTTGGCACCCAGGCGCTGGTGAAGGCTTTCCAAAAGGTCAACATCAACGCGCACGGCCTTCCCCCTGCGGACGACGAGGTGCTCAAGATTGGGCGTGGGAATTCAACGTGCAAAGAATGCTTGCCGTTGCAGACCACCGTGGGCTCCATGCTGAATTACTTCTGGCACGACCGACCCGAAGGCGAAGTGACAGCGTATTTCATGCCGGGCGCCAGCGGGCCGTGCCGTTTCGGGCAATATCGCATCTTTTCGCGGCGACTGATCGAGCGATACCGCATCCCGGACGCGGCTGTGCTCACCTTGAATGCGGCCAACGGGTACATGGGATTAGGCGACCGCTTTACCCTGCCTGCATGGCGGGCCATCGTGATGAGCGATGTAATCTACGAGATCTGGTCCACCCTTCTGGCAGCGGCTGAAGACAGGGATTCTCCACCGAGAGTGGGACGCGATCGTCGACGTGATTCACAAGCCGTGGAGGACTATTCGGGCTCGCTTGCAATCGGCCGCGCAGGCGCTCTCGCAGATTCCGCTCAAAGTGCCGTATGCGGAGGTCCCCAAAGTCTCCCTGATCGGCGAGATCTACGTCCGGAACGATCCTATCTCGCTGCAAAACCTCGTGATGAAATTGGCTGACCGAGGATTCGCGGTCAGAACGTCTCAAAACAGCGAGTGGATCAAGTATATCGACTGGCTCATGAAGCACCGGGTAGAAGGCGAGAAACCCGATATCCCGTTCTGGATCAGGTACTTTGTGAAAGGCTACTTCGACCGCAAGATCCGCGACCTGCTCGCACCGTCAGGCCTGTTCTTCCACGAAGTGATGAAGGTGGAACCCCTGATCACGGCCGGCGAGAAATTCATATCACCCAAGCTCACCGGCGAAGCGATCCTCACCGTGGGCGCGGCGCTGCACGAGATATTGCATCCCGCGTGCGGAGTAATTTCCATTGGGCCGTTCGGTTGCATGCCGACCAGAGTGGCTGAATCGATCCTTACCGAGAAGTTTAACACCGCGGAAAAGCGGGAACTGCTCGCAAGGTCCAATGGAAACCTCGATCCCGCGCTCGGAGCGATCTTGGGCACAAACAACAGGAAGCTCCCCTTTCTGGCCATAGAAACGGACGGGAATGCATTCCCGCAAATCATCGAGGCTCGATTGGAAGCGTTTTCACTCCAGGCCAAGCGCCTGCACGCAAGAATGCTGGAACAAGGATTGCACCACCACTAGGCGGGGCTTCAAGAGACGAGAGCTTTTTGAAGAGTTCCGGGGGGGGGGGGGGGGGGGGGGGGGGGGGGGGGGGGGGGGGGGGGGGGCGGCCGGGCGGC
>JBMOME010000087.1:0-7371 GCA_049323095.1 Thermodesulfobacteriota bacterium | reverse complement strand
TAAAAAGGGGCCTCCCCGGACCCCTCCACCAAAAACTCCCGGCTTTTGCAAGCGCTTCCAGCGCTCGCGGGGCCCAGTGCCCGCGGGTAGCTGTTTATAGTGATCGCCGAATACCCTGTCCAATTCCTTGCGGGTCCCGCCCCGTCATTCCTGCGGAAGCAGGAATCCAGTTCTGGGGGATTGGTACAGGGTTTTCCGTATCCGCGTCGTGAGCTTCTGGATTCCGACGTACGCGGGAACGATGGACGAGGGTCTTCCGGCAACGTCCCCTTGCAGTTTTACGTCTCGCCCATGGTCTTGAAACGAACTCGCGAGACAAGTCACGAAAGGACGTCCCGCGATGATTGACCGGCTAAAACAGATAGTGCTCGGCAAAGAGCCAAAGAAGCCAGCCGAGTATCATAGGCTACGAAAAGGCCGTGAGTCTGAAGACGCGGCCGCGGACTATCTTACCCAGCATGGATACTCGATCGTGCAACGGAATTTCAGGTGTAAGCTCGGGGAGATCGACATCATCGCTCGCCACTGTGAGGACCTAGTCTTCGTCGAAGTGCGATCCAGTCATTCTGCCGGCACAATGGATCCAGCATATTCGGTTGATCATCGCAAGCAGGCCAAGATCATTAAGGCGACGCAATATTACCTCCAGCGCTTCGGCCACAAACCTCCGTTCGTGCGATTCGACGTGGTCTTGGTCACCATGACGCCGGAACCCCAAATCGAGCTGATTCCTGACGCTTTCCGCCCGGGAGATCGCTACTTCAGGTAATGCCGGTCGGTGGGCACCAGCGAGGAGCGCCGAGGCCGCGTCATGGGGCCCGGTTGACAAGGAGCCTCAAAGCGTCTATCAAAGAGAATGAACATCGGAGGAGGCTGCAAGACACTACTCATTCCAACAGGGGGTAGGGCTCTCGCAGTAAGTCCTTCGTGACATTCACACCTTTTTGCGCCCGTAGCTCAGTTGGATAGAGCGTCTGACTACGGATCAGAAGGTCGGGAGTTCGAATCTCTCCGGGCGCACCATTAGACAGAAACGGGCGAAGTTTTTGAGCTAAGAGCAGATCTGGCCCGTTTCTCACGCTTCTCGACCTCATTTCAGCGGCACAAGCTTGACACACTATGGTCGCTGACGTATACTTTTTGACAGGGTATACGTCACGACCAGCCGTGGAGGACCAATGCCGACAAAGTTGACATTGCGACTGGATGAGGAACTGATTCGGCGAGCCAAGTCCTTCGCCAAAAAGCGAGGCAAGTCGGTCTCTCAGATTGTAGCCGACTACTTCGCCTCATTAGACAAGAAGCCGCAGGAACCCAGTACTGATCTTACTCCGATAGTTCGATCCCTCAAGGGGTCATTGCGCGGGATGGACGCGGAGGTCGAGGATTATCGCAAGCATCTTGAGGAACGGCACCTTTGAACGTCATCTTTGATACTAACATAGTCTTGGATGTGCTGCTGGACCGGGAGCCATTTGCTACCTCCGCGGCGCTCTTGTTTTCCAAAGTTGAAAGAGGCGAACTGTTCGGATGCCTCTGCGCAACGACGATCACCACAATTCACTACTTGGTCTACAGAGCATTGGGGATTCGCCAAGCCCGGAAGTATGTTGGGAGCCTTTTGTCGCTTTTTGAGATTGCACCGGTGAATCGTGCTGTTTTGGAAGGGGCTCTGCAATCGGACTTTCAGGATTTCGAAGACGCCGTGATTCATGAGGCCGCAATACATGCCGGGGTCCAAGCGCTGGTTACCCGCGACGTCAACGGATTCAAGTGGGCAACGATCCCCGTGTACTCGCCCGACGAGTTGATTAGTATCCTGGAACTGAATCCGCATGAAAAGCAGTAATCACGAGATATTCTCGAGCCCAAGCATTGCCCGCTTGAGCCGCGAGGTGTAACAATACGCAAATGGATTTCTACTTAAGCGCAGGAGTCGTCCTGGGATTGTCAGCCGGATTCTCTCCAGGGCCACTTACGACTCTCGTCATTTCTCAGGCGCTCCAGCATGGAGCCAAAGAAGGGCTCAAGGTTGCCCTGGCGCCTGGCATCACTGATTTGCCCATCATCCTTCTGTCTGTCTTCGCCATCACACGGCTGAGCGAATTGCGGGGGGCTCTAGGATTGATCTCAATTATTGGAGGTCTGTTTCTCGTCTATTTGGCCTATCAGAGTTTCGTTGCGGACAAAATCGATGTCGACGCGAAGTCGGCCGAACCGCGATCGTTCGGAAAAGGGACGCTGGTGAATCTCTTCAACCCCAGTCCATATGTGTTTTGGCTCACCGTTGGAGGCCCGACCGTGGTCGCGGCGTGGACACAAAGCCCTTTGAGGGCCGCGTGGTTCCTTGCGGGTTTTTACGCTTGCTTGATTGGGGCAAAAATGTGTCTGGCCGTTACGGCCGCTCGGTCCAGGCAATTGCTCACGGGAAGAGCGTACAGCTATGTGATGCGCATTCTTGGCGTGCTGCTGTTGGTCCTTGCGTTGATGCTCTTCCGGGATGGTCTTGGTTTTCTCGGCATATCATGGCCGTAGCCCAGCCAAGCCAGGTGTGGTGTTTTGCAATGCGGCCGCATACCTGAAGGACTACAACACACCTTTCCCCGTGTTTGACAAAACGCCATTTAGTGCGTATCAAGAGGAAAGATATGTCCTGGACGCGTCGATCCTTTGTGGCCATGCCTGGACGCTGGAGATGAAAGATGCCTTCCCTCTTGGAACGGATAAGCGTAGATCCGAATGTTTGTCACGGCCAGCCCCGCATAAAGGGGACGAGAATCATGGTGTGGCTCGTCCTGAATTATTTGGCCAACGGGGACACCATCGAAGATATTTTGGCCGCATATCCGAACTTGACACGGGATGACATCTTGGCGTGCTTGACATACGCGGCTGAGACGGCTCGTGAACGAGTCGTCCCTATTGACGTGTCCACCGATCATGCGCTTCAAACTTGACGAAAACGCCGATCCACGTTGGCGCAGACGAGTATGTCTTCCATAGACTTCGCCAGGAATAAATTGGATGGATGGCTTATTGCTAAATCTAAAGGAAGTAGAATGGTGGTTTTCTATCTTCATTAAGGCGGCAATGACTTTGCTGATATCAATAGTGGGAGCTGCCATTTGGGAACGACTCATAACCAAGCCACAATTGACGTTGAGCCCGTACATACATAACCCGGTCGAAACCCCGTTTGCGTCGCAGCCCATACATGGAAATGCCCCCATCGAGTCCGTGCGCGGCAGAGTGCTTCTGGTCAAGGTAGAAAATCGATCTTTGAAACTACCGTGGTTCGGACGAGAACTCTGGAGGCCAGCCAGTAACTGTCACGGCTGCATTGAATTCTGTAGCAGGGAGGAGAGAAGTGAGCGCGTGGGGAGACCTATGCCTATACGGTGGACGGAGTCCCCTGAGCCGGTTGTCGGAACACAACAATCTGGGCTCATTCCCGTTCCTCAGTTTATCCGGAAAGAAAGGGACATACTTCCGGGGCACGGAGCGTTGATAGACGTGGTGGCTCACTTTTGTGAAGACACTCGGAGTTATGGGTGGACAAACGAAAGCCATCTCAGGAATCCAAGACTCTGTGGCTGGCAGCTGGACCGGGATGCTTACAAGATTAAGGTGACTATTTCAAGCAACGAAGGCAATTGGTATGAATACTTCTGGCTATGCAACGAGCTGATTCCTGGCGGAGATTTCGCTTTGTATCGGAGACCTCCTTTCGAGGTCACTCCGCCTGCTCAGCCAGCTGACTCGACCATGACAACCAACAGTCAAACGGTGGCCATTCCGTCGGATCTGCAATCGACCACAACTACTGTAGATCGGAGTCAATGTCCTTAAGCAGCGTGACGCGTGATGGATAATTGTTAAAGCTCGCGCATACTCTTTGACAGTGTGTAACCGCCTTATCCGCAGGGGAGATACCGTACCAGTACGTCCGGTCATCAAAATGAGGTATGGTGGCCCCATACTGAAGATTATGCCTCTCCGATTCCCAGCGCAGCCTCTGATCGAGAACGGCACACGGACTTGCAGTCATCGGTTTTGTCCGGTTCCCAGCTCTCGACTTTCATGCATTCATTGAAGCATTGTTCATAGATCCGGGTCTTTATGCTCTGCTTGGCATCGGCTTCTTCGTGACCTCTGGATCCGGCTCGCCAATTGTTTAGCATCGTGCGTGCCATCACGAGGAAGCCGCCGATTCCCGCCACTACGATAATGAGAATGATCAAGGTGCCGTAGTCCATGGCCTTCTCCTTTTCCTTGCCTTCTCTTCCATGAGTTAGATGCAAGATTGAGCAAATGGAGTCTTTGAGATGGGGAGGGGAACGATAACGGCGCACTATTATTTGAGTTCCGCGTTCTTTGGTGTATATAGGAAACAAGAGGGAAGGGGTAACTATAAGATGAAACAACCGCGTATCGACCTCCCACGAAAAGCCATTGAGGACTTCTGTCGCCGGAATCATATCAAGCGGCTTTCCTTGTTCGGATCGGTGCTGAGAGGGGAGCACGGACCTGAGAGCGACATAGATTTTCTGGTGGAATTCGAGCAAGGCCACATCCCGGGCTATCTCGGGTTGGCAGGAATGGAATTGGAACTGTCCGACCTGCTTGGCGGCCGAAAGGTGGATTTGAGGACTCCCAGCGAGCTTAGCCGCTATTTCCGGGATGAAGTGTTGGCTGAAGCAGAGGTCCAGTATGGGGAATGAGAACGACGTTCGGCTCGGGCATGTGCTGGAAGCCGCCCAAGAGGCTATAGAGCTTGCTACCGGCAGGCTGGTCGTGCATGGGTGGTGCCGATAATAGCCCAGTGGATTCGAGAAAGACCTATGGTCCGACAATCAGTGAGCAAGCCACTGTCGAAGTTACGCAGGTATCTCACGAAGTTGAGCAAATTGGTCGAAAAAGCGCCGAGGGAGCCGCAGCCAAGGATTATTTACAATCTGCCCGATGAAAACATCTATCCCAAATTCTTCTGTGATGGGCAGTACTTCCATGAAATGAATTGGAAGGATTGGGACGCCGTTGTAGAAGGGTTTCGATCCAGAGTTCGGGATTGGTATTTTACGCCTCTCGAACCAATTAAGGAGAATTCAGGTTACGTAGTGATGTGCGCAATGTGCGCCATTATCGATCTCTTGACCCAATATGAATACGGACTGAATTGGCACAACCCAAGAAAATACAAACACTTTTTGCGCGAAAAGATCCCAGCTTTTGGGAAGAAGCTGTCGCGACCTGTGCAAGTGAGTGTTTCCCGTGGGGACGGCTGGGAGAAAAGGAAGTTAAAGGATTTTGCCGATTGTTTCTACACAGGAGTGCGATGCTCGCTTCATCATCATGGAGATCTGGCCCCTTACACTGGCATATCTGACGTGAAATTAATTCATGAGTTTCCCGATGCTGGCACATCGCAATGTGGAAAATACCAATACCCTATTGTGGTAGTGAATCCGCGAGATTTATTTGAGAAGATCAAGAAAATTGTTAACGATTATTGCGATGACCTGAAGAGGGATCCAAAATCCGAGCGGGCGAAACGCTTCCGAACTAAATTTGCGGAGGACTTCGGAATAACTATCGGCTGACAGCCTAACCACTGAAGATGTGAGGATGCTTTGGGGCCGTCTAAATGAAGTCTCCTCTTTCTCGTACCAAGGTGTTCCTAGTAATATGACGACTAAGAAGGCCTGCGCCTTGATAAGGACGCGAGAGCAAGAAGTGTTGCTATGAAATTCCAGGTAACTTTCGATCGAGACGAGGACGGGATCTGGATCGTGGAATGCCCGGCAATTCCCGGATGTGTGAGCCAAGGAACGACCAAACAGGAAGCTCTCGAAAACATAAAGGAAGCGATTAGCGTGTGCCTCGAACTTCGGAGCGATGCAAAGAGTACCACACCATATTCCCTTGATCTCTTGAATTAGGGATGCTGTCCTTCAAATTGCTAGAACGGGCTGATGAAACTGAGAGAGAAGCTTCCGCCAAAGGAAAGCGTGTTGCGGTGAAAGCTGAAGAGATTCTCCTGGCTGAATCCGATGCGCGGGATTTCTACCGGAATAAGGCCGCGGCCTTCTATTAAGTTCCACCTCACAAAGGCTCCTACCTGCGAATCACCGAAGACTCTTATGGCGTATTCAGCCGCTAGCTCGGCGAAATAGCTGCTCGTGAAGCGGCCGCGCTTTGACTCCGTCCTATAGCCCAGGCCTGGCTCACCTGTTTGGAGGTGTTCCAGGTCCGCAGGCACAAAAGGGAATCCGATCGCTCGGACGGAAAGCATCGTGGTAGAACTCTCGTATTTGTGCTGGAACCCTATGTACGGTTTATAGCTATTCACCGTGACGTCGGCCGTATCTTGAGAGCTCAAGACAAGCCCCAGCACATCAGACGGGTTTCTGAAGCGAGTGGAGAAATGCTCGTATCGGAAGCCTCCGAGCACACTGAATAGGCTAGAGTACTTCCAGGCTAGCTCACCACTGACATACCACCAATCCGTGCACGTATCCCAGTGCCTGGTAATGGGGTTAATCACCCGAACGAGAATGTCATCTTCGGTCTCGGGGTCGAATATCAAGAAACTTCGCACACTGATATCCGCTTCCTTGGCCCGATAATTCACCGGGATCAGGAACCAGGCGTCTACGTTAAATCCCCACCGTTCACCTATTTCCAGGGATTTTGCGACCCCGATCCAAACTCCTGCAGGACGCCAATGGTGTTCGCCGATCGTAAGAGACACGTCGTTCTGGGGATCAAAGTGCCAACATGAGCCGGGAGAGGATTCCAGCCATCCCACGTAGAACCTGACGGGATTGCCGAATGCGGTGGGGCCATTGCCGACACCAGGGAATAAACCACCGGCAAAGGATGCGCCAAAGGAGGGCAACGCACCGGTCACCTGTGAACTGGTGATAGTCGGCAGGATAATGAGGCACGCAATGGCTGCCAGGCCAAGCGCCACTCTTTTCACAACCCAACCCTCCAAACTCAATCGTCCCAGAGTTGGGGCGCTCTCCGAGACGCGAACAAGGTACGGCAAAAATCAACAACAGTTCAAACGATTGCCTTGTTTTTAACAGGAAATCAAATAGTTGTCAAACTCAATTTTGAGAAAGTCCGCGCTGAGTTTACGTTTCGGCCACAGGAGCCCTACTTTGATTTTCCTTCGCAGCCCACGAGCCGCGTAACCTCCAAAGCATTACCCCGTACTCACTGCCCTACTCATGTCCGGAATGCGCGGCCCGAAGACAGGAACCATTCAGCCCTCTCTTCGAAGAGTGATACGGCCGACAACCTTTGACTGGATTCCGGCGACGGGTATGCGATAATCTGGACATCATGAGCTGACCCGGGAGAAGC
>JBMOME010000086.1:0-16843 GCA_049323095.1 Thermodesulfobacteriota bacterium | reverse complement strand
TCGATCTCCAGCGAACGGATAGCTTTCTGAAGCGACTCCTTGAATGTGCGGCCGATTGCCATGGCCTCGCCCACGGATTTCATCTGCGTGCCAAGCGTATTGTCCGCGCCGGGGAATTTCTCGAAGGTGAATCTGGGGATCTTGGTTACTACGTAGTCAATCGTGGGCTCGAATGATGCCGGGGTCTTGCGAGTGATATCATTGGCGATTTCATCCAGCGTGTATCCTACCGCAAGCTTGGCCGCGATCTTGGCGATCGGGAATCCCGTAGCTTTGGATGCCAGAGCACTGGACCGGCTCACACGCGGATTCATTTCGATTACCACCACCCGGCCGGTGTCAGGATGGACCGCGAATTGTATGTTGGATCCGCCTGTGTCCACACCGATCTCTCGGATGATCGCCACAGCTTGATCGCGGAGGATCTGATACTCCTTGTCCGTAAGCGTCTGCGCAGGCGCCACTGTGATCGAATCACCGGTGTGCACACCCATAGGATCGAAGTTCTCTATGGAGCAGATGATGACCACATTGTCCGCTCCGTCCCGCATTACCTCCAGCTCGAATTCCTTCCATCCGAGGACCGATTCTTCTACCAGGACGCGACTGACCGGCGAGATGGCAAGCCCCCATTTTGCCAGCCTATCGAAATCCGCCTCGGTAAAGGCTACGCTTCCTCCAGTGCCTCCCAGGGTGAAAGAAGGCCTGATCACGTTGGGAAAGCCCACTTCGCGGGCGATCTGCCACGCCTCTTCGATTGTGTGAGCGTAACCGCTCCTGGGCAGGTCCAGGCCAATGTTGTGCATGGCTATCTTGAACAGGTCTCTGTCCTCGGCCTTGTTGATCGCCTCAAACCCTGCACCGATCAGCTCGACGCCGTACTTTTTCAGAACTCCTTGCTCGTACAGCTCCACGGCCCGGTTGAGAGCGGTTTGGCCCCCCAGGGTGGGCAAGAGCGCGTCCGGACGTTCCCGTGCGATGATGTCCGCGATGACGTCGGCCTTGACCGGCTCGATGTACGTCGCGTCTGCGAACTCCGGGTCAGTCATAATGGTCGCAGGATTGGAGTTGACCAGGATGACTCGATAGCCCTCTTCCCTGAGCGCCTTGAGAGCCTGTGTTCCGGAGTAGTCGAATTCACAGGCCTGGCCGATGATGATCGGGCCTGATCCGATGACGAGAATGGATTTGAGATCAGTTCGTTTGGGCATCACACATCTTCTGGAATAGAATCGCGGAATCGCGCGCCTCACCGCCTGAGTCTCGCGCACCAGACCACCGGTGACTATATTGTTGCTCGATCAAAAATTCAAGGGCGCTTGCGTGCGGATTCGCTTAACCTTGTCATTGCGAGGACCCCGGACGTGATCCGGGGGACGAAGCAATCTCCTCTTGTAACGCGTTGGAGATTGCTTCCCCCGCTTTTCAGCGGGGTCGCAATGACATGTTCGCCGCGGCACTCTCACACCTCGAAACTGAGAGCGTAATGAGCGAGGGTCTTTCGAGACATCACGTCGAAAACGGGGGCCACTCGTGGTATCGTAGAGGTTGATCGAGGCTTCTCGGGCAGACTTGTGGCACGACGGGGCCTCCTAGATTCTTTGTGGGCTCTTGCAAGCGGCAGTATCGACATGACGCGTCTTGAAAACGGATTGAGGGAAGTGAAGCCCTATCTCAACGAATCGTGGGCCCTGGGATGGCCCATGATCCTGATGATGTTCCTTCACTTCGCAATCGGCCTGACTGACGTGTACGTGGCCGGGTACCTGGGTACCGATGTGGTGGCTGCTGTGGGATATGTGGGCCAGCTCTACTGGACGCTCATGATCCTCTGCAATGGGATCACCGTGGGAACGGTTTCCTTGATTTCGCAGGCGTATGGGGCCCGTGCGTTCAACGGCGTAGGCAGCATTGCCACGCATTCGCTCATGTTGAACGTGGCCATTTCCGGGATCCTCGCTGCTTTCGCAGGGTTGAGGCCGGACATCCTGGTTCGCATCACCGGCATGCCCCAGGGAATCCAGGAGATAGCGCAAGATTTCATCCGTATCTTTTCGCTCGCACTGGTGCCCACGTACGTCAGCATAGTAACCAGCGGCGTGCTCCGAGCTTCGGACCGAATCCACATCGCGCTGCTCAACGGCTCGATTGCTACTGCGCTCAACGTGATGGGCTGCTTCGTGCTGGCTTTTGGATGGGGCCCGATCCCCGCGATGGGTTTCAAGGGCATCGCGTGGGCGAGCGCCATCGCCACAAGCCTGGGAATGGCGCTGAATCTCTATCACGTGGTGAGAGGCCCCGGCCGAATCTGCTGGCAGGCCGCGACTCAGCCCCTATCGCGCTGCTTTAGAAATCTAATTAAACTGGGTGTGCCGTCCGCGTTGCAGCAAACCGCGTGGAATGCAGGCACTCTGGTGGTTTATTTCCTCGTAGGACGGCTCCAGGACGGTGAAATAACCGCGTTGGCCGCGATGACAATCGGAGTGCGCATCGAAGCCATCATCTTCCTTCCGATATTTGCCTTGAACATGGCCGCTGCTGTGCTTACCGGCAACCGCCTGGGAAAGGGAGACATTCAGGGGGCTCGTTCGGGAGCTAAGGCCTCCGCGCTCCTCTGTTTCCTCATCATTACCGCGCCTGCTGCCGCTCTCTTCGTCTTCGCGCCCCAGGTTTCAGCCCTGCTGACCAATGACCCTGCGGTGCTTGAGGAAATGACTCGCTATCTGCGCATCAATATGCTGGGGATGCCTCTCATGGCCATTGGGGTCACTCTTTCCGGCGCCCTGCAAGGCGCGGGAGACACAATGGCCACCATGCGGATCATATTCATAGGCATGTGGCTGGTGCGCATCCCCACGATCCTTGTGGTGATCTACGTCGCAGATTTCGGGGCCACGGCAGTATGGTGGTCTATGACCTTCTCTATCGCAGTGCTCTGCGCACTCCTGGCGAACAGATTCCGAGGAAATAAATGGATCGCAGCATCTGTGGATAAGGAAACCAAGACCATGCTCTGGGAAGCCTGCATCAGCAGAGGGCCCGACCCTTCCGCCGGGGCCATATACTGCGAACCAAACGAATCATACCGAGACTTCCAAACACCCACCCAACCGCGAAATGGCTGAGCGCTCAATTTCGCAAATGTATAAAGCGGCCCGAAAGTTAACCAAGCCGCAATTGCTCTCGTGGGCTCAGGCCAATCGCTATGCTTCCCAAGTCAGGTCTTCATATATCTCGAATAGTTCCTGGGCTTTATCAGTCTCGATGCCCATTTCGAGATCAATAGTGTCAAGGTGCTCAAGCGTCTCTTCCATGCGCTCGCTCAGGACTTCCAGATCCACCCACTGCGTTTCCCGGACCGCCGGTTGTCCCGTTCTATCTATGGGATAGCGATACGCGCAGGAGTCGGGATCGATGAGGTCGAAGTCCTTGGCGACGAGGACGATGTCATCCGCGATACCTTTCAGAGCAGAATCTTGAGGAAATCGCGTGAGCAGCACCTGTCGGGATTGTTCGGCGAGTCGGGTCAAAGAGTGCGTAATGTAGAGCCTCTTATCAATCACTTCCAGTCTCTGAAATGATGCCAGGCGAGCCCCTTTGTAGATTACATTCTTGAGTGCCAGTTCAAGAGCGTGTCGGTAGAGAAAGACCACCGGATAAGCTTCGTAGCTCCGAAACCCTGCTTTAGCAAGAAGGCAGTTGGCGAGCGAGTTGGCCGCGAAGCGGTACCCCCTCGTGAATACGCCGAAGAGGAGCCGTGGGTCTTTCGTGAAGCCTACAGAGAAACCGTTGTGTCCACTCCCTCCGCTAAACGGCATGAATGTTCCCCCTCTGGCAAACGCGGCAGCGCAACAGCCGCGGTCAATTCTGTTGTGGGTTAAGCCGGCTTTACTCCCGGAAGTCCGATAGACCTGCCTTTCAGGAGGCTTGACGACCCTATCCGGTCTCGAACTGCAACGAGGAAAGCTCCGCTTCCGGAACTCTCGCCTTGATGCCAAAGAATTCCACACCGACTACACGTCCATCCTTATCGTAATCCAGAATTACGCCAGGCTGGACTTCCTCGGATTCAACAACAGCGCTCTCGTCCAACCTGAAATACACGGCGTCGTCTTCTTTGCTGACCCTTAATCTCATGTTTTCCTTATCATCCATCCGCTAAGAACAAAGCTATTTGTGGAATTCTTCTTTCACTTTACCGTGAGGAATACCCTTGCCTTCATCGAGTTCGCGAAGTCCTTTACGGACGCCTGCCGCGAAGCTTATGCGCTCTTGGATATCCTCCCACGTAGCGTCCTCAGGGAGTTGCTCTATGGTCGTTATGGCTATTTCTTTGATAGTCATGGCTTCACCTCGGAGTAAACTCTGGGGACATCGCCGTGCCACGTCCCTGGCGCTCAAACTCTAACTCCAGCCCTTCGCGCTGGCTGTGCATTGAGGAATCGTCTGCACTAGGGGCGTTGACCCTCCTGTTCGTCGACTTCGCGACTATCCAACCGCATGATTGCCGGATTGTCCACTCGCATCACCCGCAATATCGCAACCGGCCATTTTTCACGCTGAGAAAGCACTCCTCCTTCGAGAAATCGGACCTCTCGCCCGCCGAACACAGCGAAGCCCGCTGGTTCAAGTTGCTGAAACGCTTCCGTAACGTGGTAGGCCATTTGGATGCGTTCACTTGCTTCAAAATCGGGGCCAACGTCACCCCAATCTTCCACTGCTTCCATGAAGCCACTGACGATGTCAACTTCTTCCTGCGACTTCAATTCATCGTGATCAAAGTCCAAGGCCATCGTATTTCCTACAACGTCAAGGATGTCCTTCCCAGTGGTTAGGTGGGGGAGGAAAGGAGGGATGTTCTCCTTACTTCTTCGAATTCTCACAGGCGGAATTTGCTTGTTCCCCGCCAACTGCTGCGAAACCCAGACTTCGTGGTTAGCTTTCATCTGCCGGAGAATATCTGTTGTAAACGTGGGAGCTTGGTCATCAACCATCTTGTGGTGAGTGCGACAGAGGAGGATCAGGTTGTCATACGAATCAAATCTTGCAGAAGGGTATGAAGGATCGTGGCGTGGTCCCTTGGCTTGTGACGAAATGATATGACACTCGTCTGCGACAATGGATTCGTCAGATTCCTGGGTTGCGCCGATGACGAGCTCATTCTTGCATATAGCGCAGCGATTCCCGGAGCGACCCCAAAGCACCTTTCTCGTCTTGTCGCTTATCGACACTTTCTCTTCTCCTGCTCCAAGATTCTGTGCTGATCAATATAACGTTACGACGTGCAATTCAGCTGCCGTATAAGACGTCTCCTATCCAAGGGTCCTGCCGACACTAATCGAATATAAATATCAGATTAACGGGACACTGTCCTGATCTCCTCACTCATCAAGCTCCGCTGCGATGATCGCTCCTTATCGGCGTGTATTTAATGCCTCTGTTCGCAAAAAGATCCTAATTTCCAATAGGTTGGGGTATACTTCATCGCCGTGCCCTTGGTCAAGCGGCTGGGCTGGCGGCTCGCGATCACGAATGAAGCCCGGTAGAGGGCCGGACGCGAAAGGAACCACATCGTTTGGGAAAGCAACGCGATTGAAGCGATTCCCGTCGACCACCGGGTCCAGCGCTGAGGTGCTACCAAAGGTCCTAGTGGTCGGCCGGTTCCAATCTTTCCGTCTGCAGTATCTCTTGGACCTGACGCTGAAGCACCGGAACATCATCGGTAGCTGTTGCCCACACTATTTCCCACTGCACTGCAAAGTACTCATGAACGGCAATGTTACGGAACGCAATAATATCCTGCCATTCAACCTGTGCGTGCGCTTCGCGAAAGGCTGGCGAGAGACGGGCCGCTGCTTCACCAATCACGGTGAGCTTCTGGAGAACGGCCGCCTTATGAAGCTCGCTTGTTAGGAACGCGGAGGCATCTATGCCTTCCACAAACACCCTGATCATGGCGCACGCATCGAGGATGTCCTGCAAGTAGAGATAATCACGCCGCATAGAGTACTCTCGCAGTGGCCAGAATATGATCACGAATGATCTGCTTCAATCCGTCCTTGGGGACCAAATCCACTTTGCGACCCAGGAGGGCTTCAAGCTCACGTTGCATTCGCGCAAGGGTCATGAAGGTAACCCGTGCCCCTGGTTGAAAGCTGACCAACAGATCTACATCCTCGGGGGGGTGGCGCTCTTGGCGGAGCGCTGACCCGAAGAGCGCCAACTCGCGTACCTGGAACCGGCGGCATAACCGAGCGAGTTCTTCTACTGGGATATCTAGACGCGCTTCGGCGTTCATGGTTACTCCTGTACGAAAAAATGCGAGCGTCTCAATGCCGCGGAACTTCAGAGATTATAGAGCAACGTGACACGTTTCCAAAGACTTTGCAAGAGCAGAGACCATCGAGATGGCAGTTGACTGGCCATTCGTGGACACGTATCCTCGGGAGCGGGATAAAGCACTGGAAATCTGTGGGGACTATGCGCATGTTGAAGATGAGAGGCGCGTAGCTCGTTTTCGCGGCCAGAGGGATGAGTGTAGAGCGCTCTAATTAGCGGAGTGAGGGAACAGACGATGGAAATCACTGCAAAGACGAAAATTGACGATCTCTTGACTCAGTATCCTTTTGTGCTCGAATACCTACTGGGCAAATCGCCGGAATTCCGACATCTGAAGAACCCGATCATGCGCAAAACTATGGGGAAGATCGCAACGTTGGAGATGGTGGCTTCCAGAGGAAAGCTCGAACTCGCGACCTTCCTGGAGGAGATAAGAGCAGAGATCGAGAAGCACGGAGCTGGATCCGAAGCAGGCGCCGCGGAAAAGCCGGCGAGCATGGATCCGCAACAAAAGAGAGAAGTGTTGAAGCGCATGATCAAGGATCTTCATTCGGGCGGGGATTTCCAGAAGATCAAAGCGGAATTCATTGAGTTTATCAAGGATGTTACGCCGCCGGAAATAGCCCAAATGGAGCAGGAACTGGTGAAGGAGGGCCTTCCTGCAACAGAAGTGAAGAAGCTGTGCGACGTGCACGTTTCTATCTTCGAGGAGTCGCTCGACCGGCAGGAGAAAATCTCTGCTCCGAAGGGCCATCCTGTGCACACCTTTGTGCTGGAAAATGAAGCTGTTGAAGACATCATGAAACAGATCGACGATGTGTTGCACAAGATCGGCGATCCGCCTGACGCGAATCAGTTTCAAAGCGAGAAAGAGAAACTCCGAGAATTGGTCGATCGACTGGCAAATATAAACATTCATTACGTGAGGAAAGAGAATCAGCTTTTTCCCATTCTGGAAGCGCATGGAATTACGGCACCTCCACAGGTAATGTGGGCGGTGCATGACGACATTCGAGCTTCGATAAAGACGGCCCAGACGAATATAGATCGATCTCAAGCAGAAGCCGCTGTCCAAGCCGTAACTGAAATGATAAGTTCAGTTAGAGGCATGATTTACAAAGAAGAGCAGATTCTGTTTCCCATGTGCATGGAAGTCTTCTCGCAAGAGGACTGGGTGAAAGTAGTGCGAGGAGAAGAAGAAATCGGTTTCGCGTGGGTTCGCCCTCAAGGTCAATGGCCCGGAGAAGGCGCGATTGTGCACGAAGCAGCTCCGGTCGAACCGGTTCGAGCGGCTGCGGGCTTCCTCGGCTTGGACACGGGAATGCTGACACTTGAACAGATCAATTTGATGATCAATCATCTGCCTGTTGACCTCACCTTTGTGGACGAAAATGACCGAGTTGCTTACTTCTCGCAAGGTAAGGAACGAATATTCCCCAGAAGCCCCGGAGTGATTGGAAGAGAAGTTCAGAATTGTCATCCTCCCAAAAGCCTTCATGTGGTAAACAAAATTCTGGCTGAGTTCAAACAAGGTACGAGAGACGTGGCTGATTTTTGGATTCAGATGGCCGAGAAGTTCATTCACATCAGATACTTTGCGATACGATCTGCAGACGGAACGTACAAAGGCACGCTGGAGGTCAGCCAAGATGTCACCGCTATCCGCGAACTTCAGGGCCAAAAGCGCCTCCTCGACTGGGATTGAGTGAATGAGCCAAACTTTGAGCAGGGATCTGTGACACTAAATCCATGGCAACAAGCACGGCGGGCAAAGGTCCTAACATCTGAGCGAGGAGGCTCCACTATGGAACCGTTATTGGTACTATCCTTATTCAGTTTTGCGGTGGTGCTCATGTGTGCACAGCAGGCCCGCAGCGTGGAGCGACAGATTGTTAGCACCGATATGGCCCCCAAGGCCATCGGCCCTTACGCTCAGGCTGTGAAATATGGCGATATGCTCTTTGTCTCAGGCATGATCGCCATTGATCCAAAAACCAATGAATTTCTCCGAGGGAACTTCGCAGAGCAGACCAGTCTTGTGCTGGAAAACATCAGAGGGGTGGTTGAAGCCGCTGGTTTTAGCCTAGAGAATGTTCTCAAGGCCACGGTATTCCTAAAAGACCTAAACGACTTCCAGGTATTCAACGAGATATACGCCACGTATTTTGGCTCGATCCTACCGGCTCGCGAGACGGTCCAGGTCGCGGCCCTTCCTAAGGATGCCTTAATCGAGATTTCAGTCATCTGCGGCAAATGACCGCTGGTGCGCAGCGCATTTTGCGAATGTGGGAGCATTGGGAGATAGGTCATGGAAGCTGAACTTCGCAGGGCACGGCCGGATGACGCACATTTTTTGTCATGGGTATTGCACACTGCTGGAAGAGGCCATGTGCAGAGAGGGATATGGGATGTCATATTGGACCGGCCGGAGCATGAATGTATAGATTTCTATGAGCAGCTGATCGTTACGCCGATTCTACACTTATATCATTACTCATGTTTTCTTGTAGCAGAAGTTAACGAAAGGCCCGCGGCGGCGCTCGCAGGGTGTGATCCACAGGTTTGCGGATATCCGGCACTGGCGCGGGCGATGACAGGAGTATTTCAGGAGATGGGCTGGCCCACGCCAGATCAAGTGTGGCATGAACATGCGCAGAGAGTGCTCTGTTGCCTGCCGGACACGGTTGACGGCGCATGGATTGTCGAAAGTGTTGCAACAGTGCCCGAATTCCGCAGGCGGGGGCTCGTAGACAAACTGCTCTTGGCAATACTCGATCACGGCCGGAATCAAGGCTTCAAACGTTCACAGATAAACATTTACATCGGGAACACTGCCGCACAAAAGGCGTACGAAAAACATGGTTTCCGGGTTGTTGACGAAATACGCCATCTTTCCTTCGAGGAGGAGACCGGATCTCCAGGGATGGCACGCCTTCTTCGCGATCTGTAGCGGACAAGAACTGGAAGCAATTGCAGAAGCAGGAGTGTTCTTGGGGGAAGTAGCCGGGGAGGTCCCTTTTTGTGTAAAAAGGGACCTCCCCAGACCCCTCCCCCAAAAACTCCCGACTTCTCCAAGCGCTTTCAGCGCTTGCGCGGAAACAGAAACGGAAGGCATTTTGGCCGGTTGATGATACAAGGTGGGGCTGCCTGTGCAGAGAGAGGTTTGCGAAGGCTTCCGTACGAAAGGAGGAGTTTCAAATTATGGGCAAGCGAGTCGGGATTGTTGGGGCCGCGGTAACGCCCTTCAAAGGCACATGGAGGGAGAAGACCTATTATGACCTGGCCCAATGGGCCACAAGGGAAGCGGTCAAGAATGCCGATATTTCCATTCAGGAAGTGAATGCGGCATTCTACGGAATCTACAATGACATTTTCGAACGAACGGCCATCCCTGAGCATGCAATCCATGGACTTGTGGGTATGCAAAACAAATTCGGCATGCGCATAACTACGGGTGGTGCGACCGGCGCGTACACTATGTCGGCAGCTCATGCGTATCTGGCCGCTGGCCGTTTCAAGACTGCGCTGGTGCTTGGCGTGGAGAAAGCGACCGATTGTTTCGACTTCTCGTCCATGTCTGCCACGCCGGAGGTGATCAAGTCTATCGGCTGGTCCGGGGATAGCTTTTTCGAGCAGCCTATCGGTTGGTCGGCGTCGGACAGCTATGCTGAAGTGGTATTGGCCTACATGGACGAGCATCCAGGGGACCTCAAACCTGAGGTTACCGCGCAAATTTCGGCTCAGTTGAGTCAGCAGGTCAAGGGGAACGAGATTGCGCAACGACAATTCGATCAGGTTACCGCGGAAGAGGTGCTCAATTCCAGAATGGTTGTTTATCCATTCCGGGAGCTGGAAATCTGCGTCTATTCAGAAGGAGCCGCCGCACTCATCCTTGCGGAAGAAGAGACTGCCTTGGCCATATCCCGCAATAGCGGCAAACCGGTGGTCTGGATAACCGGCCTGGGTGAGTCAAACGAGCATTCTTTTGTTGGAAAGAACCAAAAAGATCTCTCGAGAATCATGTCGGATTACTATGCTTCACACAAAGCGTACGAAATGGCCGGAATAAAGGATCCGACAGAAAGCATCCAGATAGTTGAACTGCATGATGCCTTTGTTCACCAGCTGGAGATCAGTATGGCAGAATTCGGCCTTGTCCCGCTAGGAAGAGCTGACGCTCTTATCGAAGAGGGGCTAATGACTCCGGGAGGCAAGTACTTGGTCAACCCGTGCGGTGGTCTCATCTACTGCGGGCACGCGGTCGGCGCGAGCAACATAATGTCTGCGTGGTCGGCCCGAAATGAGCTGGTCAAGCGAGGACTCAAAACTGCATTGGTTCACGGAACGGGCAGCACAATCGCTCAGTTCACCGCGTGCATGATCTTCGAACACGAATGAGAGGAGGGAAGCGCAACATGGAAAGCAATCCGAAAAAGGTTATTCCTTTTGAATATATTCCTGATGCGGGTTCGCAGGTTCAGGAGATCGACGGCAAGAAGTATCTCATCACCAATGACGCTATGTATACATTTTACAAGCGCACAAAAGGCGAGTTCTCGCAGTTCTTTCTCGCGCTCAGAGATGAGCGGAGACTTCTCGGTTGCAAGTGTTCTAAATGTGGTCTCGTGCGGGTGCCTCCTTTTCTGACTCACTGCCCTGATTGTGACTTCGCGCCAACGGACCTGATCGAAGTCGAACAGGTTGGGGTTATGTACAGCACGCCGCCCATAACGTATTTCGCGACCTCATTGTTCCAGCATATGGCGCCGTATGGCCGCGGCAGAGTGGTGTTCCGTGGAGCGGACACAGCAATCAGCGTGAATTTGTATACCACCACGGGGATCCTCGTTCCGGGAATCATCAAGAAGGGGACCGAGGTGAAGCTCGTCTTCAGGGATCAACGCATAGGTGAAATGACGGATGTTTTCTGTGTCCCTGCTTCGGAACTTACATCGGAACAAGTGAACAAGAAAGGTTTGCTGGAGTCGGAAATCGACTGGGAAAAGCCCATAGAGCCGAAAATGCAGCAAGCTACGGCAGAAGACCTCTCCGTGTTCAAGAAAGCTTTCACAGAGATCAAATCGATCATTGAGCAAATGAATCAAAATGAACGTGCTCGACGGGACATCGCAGGCTGGAGACGTGATATCGCGGTCAAGACAACAGGCGGAGAGTTCGGCATCATCATAGACAACGGAGACATCAGAGTGCAGGAGCAAGTGCCGACACGGGCGGACTTTGTTATGGTGTGCGAAGATCCACGAACTCTTCTCGACGGCCTCGCATACCGAGGAGCAATCACTGATTCGGTCATCGATAAACGGCTGTGGATCAGTAAGAATATCGAATTCACTACAATTTTCAAGTTCGACCGAATGGCCCGATCTGTAGCCAGGTCCAGGAAGCACTAGAAGCTTTCAAAAGCAAGAGCTATATGGAAGAGCGGTCGGCGAGGGCCCTTTTTATGCAAAAAGGGCCCTCGCCGAACCCCTCCTCCAAAAACTCCCCACTTATGCAAGCGCTTCCAGCGCTTGTCGGAGCCCGCAATACCGATGCGTTTTCAGCCAAGCATGCTTATTACGAAAAGTTTTGTTTGATTCGAGGCAGCCTAATTCCGTCATTCCTGCGGAAGCAGGAATCCAGTATCTTCGGTATGTTCTGGACCCCGGGGCCTGTCCCGGACGCCGATCCGGGGTTCGCCGGGGTGACCGGCAATTAACGGGTTATTACTTTGGGCATATGCTATTACGCGGCGAGAGTCTATTTGTACAAAGTTCGTCCGTGGTCTCATACTTGACTTCTCCCGAAGCGGGATTGTCTCAGAATTCAAAACGAACCCAACGGCCGCTCGGGGCGATGGAAATCAGCTTGATCGCGGTCCCATCGATCGTACAACTTTGGCCTGATTTCAATTTCTCTGCGTCGCCGGCTTTACCGTCGCTGTCTATATCTATAATTACCGGATCGTTTGAGTAGTCGCCATCTGCATTACCATCAAAGAGAACCACCTTATAAGTCCGGCCCTGCACGAGGAGCTCTCCGTACCAGTGGCATTTGGGATAGAACTGCAAACCGCCCATTCGGCTCGGGAAAAGCCATATCTTGTACGGAGCAGTAACTTTTTCCTGTGGGTAAGGCAATTGCAGGGTATAATGATTCGGAACCAGACCCGCGACTTCACCGATGAATGGTCCCGGATCGTCTGTTAGATCGCCGTTTCGGTTCGCATCCAGATACATTCTCGGAGGATTGGATTCCTCGGTGAGAACGAGGAATGTCTGCCCGGCTATGTTGAATTCGTCGTAGAACCGTTTTACGCCGGTTTCGAAGGGAAGCTTTCGGAACTTCTGGTTTGCGCTTGGTGTTTCGAACAAGTGGAGAGCGGAGCTCTGAGAAACAGAGAGCCCCAGCGGGAAGCCTTCTTCAGAAAACTGTAACTCTATTGCTTCTCCAGGCACAACACCGGATTGTTCCGGCGGCTTAGGAGTCACAGCATGCTCTCTTGCGCCCTCCCCAGGTGCCTCCTCCGCTGACTCGGTGTCGGCCTCGGTCTCTTCAACAGTGGCGGGCTTTGTATCGGTCGATATGGCCCGCGGTACTTGTTTCGGTCGATCTTTGGGCCAAAAGGTCACCACGCCTCCCACCAGTCCCACGACGAGCACCACAGCTACAACCAGAACCCACCAATTCGATGATCTGGTCTCACCTATAGGAATGATCAGCGGCAAGGTCGTATCTTGCGCTTGTTGGCTCGAAACCTTTGAAAAAACGACTCCGCAGGTAGGGCACTCAGGTATTCCCGCGGGCATGGCAGCATTGCACGAGGGGCACAGCGCCATGGTTGCCTCTGCCCCTAGCCGCGAAGATTCGCCGGGAACTCTAGCCGATCTTGCCCGCTTCTGTAGCTCCGCTTTGGTAAGTAAACCGGCTGCGCCCAGTTTGTGCATGACCGATTCGAACGAGGCGTCGGATAGGCCATACTTCTCCTTCAGTTCGGCATCATTCATGCCGGAACGCATGTCCAGTAGGATTTCCCGAGCGCTTACTTTTCGCTTCTCAGATTCGGCCATGGGAGGATTCCTAATAAGCCATTAGCCCTAAATTACCCTTGGACGCGGACCAGGAAACCGGTGATGGAGGTCAGAGCGTTTGACGGACCCAAAAGAGGCAAATGCCTGATCTCGAAACTCTTTGCCGATGCGCACCCAAGCCCGCGTGTGCCACAGCACATCTTTTTCTCCTGTATTTTAGGGTAGTTCACATCCTGGCCTGTGTCAACCACGATTTTGTGATTTGCTTGTAACCGCGTCCTCCAGGGAATTATTTTGACCATGAGCCAGGCGAGGGCTATGATCAGTCTATGGGCGAGCGTGAGCCGCGGAGATGGTTCTTCAAACCCTCACATTGGCACGAGAATCGGAGAAATCATATGAGCAGGCGTTTGACCGCGATTATCGAAAGAGAGGGCGATGGCTATGTAGCGCTATGCCCGGAACTGGACATAGCGAGCCAGGGCAGCACGGTCGATGAGGCCCGAAACAACCTGCGGGAGGCGCTCGAACTCTTCTTTGAGACTGCTTCACCTCAGGAAATTGAAACGAGGTATCAGCAGGAAGTTTACGTTACTCAGGTGGAGATAGCGGGTGGGTAAGCTTCGGGTTCTCTCGCGCTCGGAGTTCGAGTGAAACCCACACCGGCATCAGGAAGTGCCCGGTTATTTCGATGGAGCGGGAACGAGGCCGGCGTCAGGCCGAAGATCGTAAAGTCTCCAAATGTCCCTCCCACCTAAGTACGCCCGCCATCGAGTCGAATCGACAAGCTTTCCGTTGGCTTGGACCCAGTCAGCGACCGGCCTTAACGCGGCCTCAGCACCGAGCCTGCGACTGATTGTGGACAAGTCGCCCAGCATCACAAACCGGATCTCTTTCGCCGCGACCATCCGCGCCATTTTCTCCGGGCTCAAAATAGGATCCAGACCATCAAATCCACCGATCGCCATTACAGGTTCGCCGGTATTAATGATAATCGGTGCGGCCAGCCGCACGCTCGACGTCGCCAATAGGTAGCGCTCGTTTCCTCGGTTGGCTTTCAGAAAGGCAGACAACTTGGTGTCGCCTGTGAAATACCCGAACCAGCCCCGAAAATTGGTCGGTGGGAGGCCGTCCGCGGTAACAAGTCGTGCCAGATCCGCAGAGGGGAGGTAGCCACTGCTCGGGGCTAATATGCTGCTCAAGGCCCACGCGAAAGGAAGCGCCAGAAGCGCAGCGAATCCCAGCGCCAGTGCACTTGCAGTCCGAAGCCAACTTGCCGCGCGGCGAGACTCGCCGGGCAGTAGGGCAAGCAAGGCGCCGAATGCAACCAAGGTCCCGACCAGTAGCGTTACGTGGAGCCACGCGAGCCAATCGGACGGCCGTTCCCTAACATCGGTCCAGACAGCAATCGGGTTCAGGGTTGCGGCAAGCTTCGAATCGAGCGCGCTCGCTTCGATATAGAGCTGCCACGCGGCCGTCACAAGCAGCGTAGCGGGCAATAAGATAGCTTTCCAATCCTTCCGAAGGTACCGATCCCACAGGCTGACCGCGCCGATGCCGGCTAGAGCGGCCAGAGGCGGCGCGACGGTAGCTAAGTAATACAGATGCATGATGCCGCCTGCATAGCTGTAAACCACGCCATAGCTGACTGTCCAGAAGAACCATAGAAGCAGAGCCAGGTGCTCCGGTGAGAGGGGCAGGCGAAACGGGCTTCGAAACACGGCCAGCGCGAGGCCCATGACGGCCAGAGGAACCAGCCATGCGAACTGTGCGGCTAATCGGCCATCGGCAAGTCGCGTGGGTCCTGCAGGCGCCTGAACGAAGAGCCTGGCCCAGCGAGCTCGCACGGCGGCCGGGAGAAAAGCTTCTGCTCCGCCGGCGGCCTGGAAGTCTGCAACGGTAGCCTGCCGAGGCGTGGCTTCATCCTTGGCGGTCTCGGACGGTTTCAGCGGTGATACAAACCGTCCGACCGCGTTATGCCCGAGGGCCAGTTCCAGCATTGAGTTATTCTTGCTGGTTCCGACGAAGGGCCGGTGCTCCGGCGGCGTAAGGTCGTACGCGAGCACCCAAGCCAGGGAGACCGCGGCCAGAACGACCCCTGAGATAGCCAGGTCCGCGCAGCGACGTCGCAGGGAAACAGGAGCGGCCAGAAAGTAAACCAGCACAAAAGCCGGTAGTATCACGAATGCCGCGAGCATCTTCACATTGAACCCGATGCCGATAATGGCCATAGATAACAGCAGGAGCCGCCTGCTGCCTTCTTCTGCGGCACGGATCAGCGCCCATGCCGCGAGAACAAGCACCAGCACGAGGCAGCTATCCGTGTTGTTCGAGCGGTCGATTGCTACGCTTACCGGTGTGATTGCAAGGAAAAGCGCGGCCGACAAACCGGCCCATGCGCCGAAGCGGCGCTGGACAAGATGGTAGATGACCCATACCGCGGCCACGCCTTCCAGGACCTGGGGCACGAGAAGGTTTAGGCCGTGAAATCCGAACAACTTGACGCCGGCGGCCTGAATCCACAGCGCGATCGGTGGCTTATCCACGGAGACGAAACCGGCGGGGTCAAAGGAACAATAGAAAAAGTTGCTCCAGCTTGACGTCATACTGCGGACGCCCGCGGTGTAATATTCGTTACCCCACCCATTCTGCGTCAAGCGCCACAATCGGAGAGCGATGCTCAACACCAGAATTGCAGGTAGCGTAAGCCGACTCCACAAATTTGTGGCCGACACCGCACGGTCGCGTATTGCCACAGGACACGGCATAATAGAACGCTCCGAGGCTTTTGAAGTTTCAGCGATCCGATCTATAGACGAGAGCACCGGATATTTGTTTTATGGCACTTCGACAAAATGAGCCCGCAGAAAAATGGGCTGCCGTTGAAATGGATGTCCCCTATTTCCCCAATATCCACTTCTTGACCTTTCGCATCAATATGGTCACGGCAATAGCGGCTTTGATGATCGTCATGCCGAAGTCGTTGCCCGCCATGAGGTGTGCATGAAGGTGGAAGATAACCTGGCCGCCTTCCCGCCCCACATTAATGAAAAAACGATAACCATTGCGGGCCGCATCAAGGTTTGATGCAATTCTTTTTGCCACTTCGGCCATATGGCAGAGGATCGGATCTCCTTCTTCAAGATCGTTCAGGGTGGGAACATGTTTGCGAGGCACAATAAGTATGTGTGTCGGCGCGGTGGGATGAGCATCCCAGAACGCGACCACCTGATCGTCCTCGTACATGATTCGTGACGGGATTTCCCCGGAGATTATCTTACAAAATAAGCAGTCAGTCATGATACGGCTCACTGGTGAACGGAGTTGAGACGTTGCACCTGGGCCTGTTCCTCGGGTTACCCCCTATGCCCGTCAGAGGGCACGGGTGTCTTTTCATAGCAAGCGCTGGAAGCGCTTGCAGAAGCCGGGAGTTTTTGGTGGAGGGGTCCGGGGAGGCCCCTTCTTACACAAAA
>JBMOME010000085.1:0-17106 GCA_049323095.1 Thermodesulfobacteriota bacterium | reverse complement strand
GCCCCCAAAGGATCAATCCTTTGGGGGCCATCGGGGGCGCCAAACGCTTTCTTGACCCCTCATTCCCGGCGATAAATCGCCGGGCTATTATCGGAATGTCCCTCCGGGACAATCACGTTGTCAGCAATCACTGAAGCTTATGTTAACACCGATGCGTGTATGCCCCTCAACAAGAGAGGGGAAAGCCCTACCCCCTTTGGTGAAGGGAGGCAAGGGGGGATTTTCCGCAGACAACAGAAAGCGCACTCTTTCAGACACTTCCCCACGAGACCTATTTCGCAGCAGCCTCTCGGAGCAGTATCCGGTCATCGCCGTCTCTGTCAATAGCGAGCCGGGACATGGCACGAGTTGCCGGCCCGCGCTTCAGGTTTCCGTCGCGGTCGAATTCACTTCCGTGGCACGGGCATTGATAAAGCTGGGCTTCTTCGTTCCACCGGGGCCGACACCCAAGATGAGGGCAGCGGTCGTCCAGCGCCAGAAGATCCTTGCCGTTGTCCGCCCTCAACAACCATGCTCCCGCATTGGGAACGTGCACAGGTACGCCCGGCTGGAGCTTCTCTACCATGTCAACGGGAACCTCACGCACTCGCTCCTTTGCGGTCCCGAACAGGGAGAAACGAGCTATTCCCCATGCCATCATCACACCGGCCGTCGTGAGCAAAAGGGCAAGAGCAGAACGGAGAAACGAGCGTCTTTGCATTATAGTAATTGCCAGAAGTTTTGTCCGATTGCGCGAGTGACATCTCGTCATTCCTGCGGAAGCAGGAATCCAGGTCCTTATGCCAGCGCAAGCGGAATCGGGTCTTTGGGATTCCCGATTCCACTGGAAGATACTGGATTCCCGCTTGCGCGGGAATGACGGTAGCGGAACCCGATGTGCTGACTCATTCGGACAGAATTATAGACACTTGCTATATGCCCCCTTCGGTCCGCAATAAAAAGAGATTGGAATGCCGGCTCTCTCAGCAACCCGAAGTCGGCAGCTTGGCCGGCTTCTTAGTAGGCGCGGCAGCCTTCATGGCCTTCTCAGCCTCATCCTTGGTCTTGAAGGGGCCTTTTACGATGCTCTTCTCGTCCGCGGGCTTCTGGTCCACGACGCTCATTGCGTCGCCCTTTTTGACCACATAGTAATCCGCGGCAAGGGCCACACCGGTCAGCCCAAACGCGACTAGTGCCACCACAACAACCGCCACACGTAGGGATTTCATAAACCAACCTCCTTCGACAAGTATATTGAGCAAGTTGGACACCTGGAGTACCCACCCTGTTCCACGATCATAGGCCGCATGGCTGTCAATTGCCGGCCTTGTCGTACGGAGCCCACTTCTCCCCAAGGCCTGCCAAGAAGAAAGCTGCCAGGGCCATGAGCAGCACCGCTAAAGCCACGACCTCGGCCGACAGGCCAAAGGCCTGCCAGAGCGTGATGCGGCCAAGATCCGAACTCTTGTAGAACCAGCCCCAGATCGGAAAACCTGCGGCAAAGACCCAAATCCCCGCTACCATGCCCGCTAGAAAGACGAGCGCGTCGATCCTGCCCGAAGTAATAGCCACCACAGAAGTGCCGGGGCAGTACCCACCGAGGATGAAGCCGATACCGAAGAGAATTCCGCCCACCAACTGTGGCCAGAGATACGTGGGGAGCAAGGCGTATTCCACCAGGACCGAGTAATCGAAAAGGCCCACCCAAGAGAGCACGATGAGCCCCACCATCGCAGTAACAATGGCAGAGAACATTACTCGGAGCACTCGCATGTCTCGGAAGTAGAAAATGCTTACGATGGTGCGAGCATCGCCGAAGCCCGCGCGCTCAAGAACAAATCCGAACATGAAACCGACCGCCACTGCCAGAGCAAGGCTGGTTGTGAAACTAAAGGCATCAAAAAGGTAGAGAGGTCCGGTCATACCCATTCCCTCCTTATGACGATTGCGAAGATGAACGCGGCAGCAAATACGGCCATCATAAAGACCCAACTCCCTAGTGCGAGGGTTGCTCCTCCGCTGAGCGCCTGCCCGCTGGTGCAACCCATCGCGAAACGGGTCCCGATGCCCGCGATGACGCCGCCGCCAAGGGCCATAGCCAGTCGCCGTCCACTACTGATATGAGGCCCTTTGGCCACAGTCAGCTTCATCCTGCCGCCTGTCAGGGCAGCGATCAGCCCGCCGATGAAGACCCCGATCACCTCGAAGACCATCCAGTCCACCAGCGGATTCTTGCCGCCTTTGTAAAAGCTACCGAAATACCCATTCTGTTCCACGGCCTCCGGCGCCACCGCATGACCTACCACTGCGGCAGTCCTGCTCACCGCTCCGGAAGCTCCCAGGCCCGTGCCCATCAAATAGAAGGTCAGAAGCAATACCAGGCCCAGTGCAATTCCAGCGACATATGGGTTCCACAAGCCCTTTGCGTAATCATTCTCATTCATGAATATGCACCTTTCATATTACCGTTGCTTGTAACCAGCCTCACCGGTGAGCTTTTCCGGCACTCCCAGCGGCTGAGGCGACACTGATTCCGACACCATGCCCTTCCATAGAATGGGTGCTGGATCGTTCACCGGCAAGTCGCTCGGACAAACCATCAACCACTGCGAGGTGAGCTGGAAGATGGCTGCGACCAACAGCGCAATCACCGAAATGATCACCACGCTGACCGCGCCTGCGACCACCATGCGCCCTCTCTTCTCGGCAAGGGCATTCTCTTTGATCGGCTGCACTTCTTCAGGAACCTCAGGAGCTACTTCTACGGTTGCAGGAGCTGCCTCTTCGGCCGCTGAAGCCGATTCGGCTTCTTCCTCTGCCGCGGGGGTCAAGGGTTCCGTTCCCTGAGGTTTATCCTTTTGTTCTTCCATTTCGCCGCTCCTATCGCGTTTCTCCAAACCGCGCCTACACAATCTGTGGAGGCGTGGCCGAATATATGATCAGCGCGCGCAGGCTCATGCCTCCCAGCAGCACCAAAAGGTCCGCGCCCACAACCAATTGCTTGGGCATCGCGCCATACTCGTAAAACTCAACGATGCTGAGCACGAAAGGCACGAGAATCCCCAGCGTTACCACAAGAATCCAGAAGTAAGGACTCAGACGGCCCGATATCAGCATCTTCGCGGATGCGGCCGCGTCCACAGACCCGGTCAGGGACATGAAAACGAGCAGCATCAGGACAAGGCCTTCCACAGACAGAAAGATCACGTGCCCCAGCGCAAAATTGGACAGGGTCCGTATCGTATTGATGTCGATGATGGCCGCGGCGATCATGGCTGCCGCGAGACCGGTGGATATGGCCGACGCAAGGAAAAGAACAGGCATCAAAGGCGTATTCCAGAATGGGACGCCATTGACCACTGCGATCAGGATGCCGGTGTACACCGCCGTGCCTATGGCCAAGGCGCTTCCCACATACTCAAGGGGTCTCAGGTATTGCTTGGCGATGCGCCCCACGAAAGTGATTTCATTGAGCGCGGCGGCGTACAACAAGGCCACGGGTATGAACAAGGAAAGCACGATAACGCCCCACGTGATCATGCTGTTCAGGTTGCTGATCAGGTAGAACTGGCGCCAGGGTTCCCAGAGGCCCGCTTCCAGGTCAAAAACCAGGCACGCGGTACCCACCGCTACCAACGGCCCCGCCACCAGCGAACCGCCACGAGCCAACGCCTTGGACCAGTCAGGAGCAAGAAGGTCGCACGCCACTGCCGCAATGAAAGCACCCGCACCCGCGCCGGCCAGAAAGAGATACGATACAATCAGCCATCCCCACGCGTTCTCCAACATGGTCAGCTCCTCTTGTAGAAAATCTTGGGCACGGTATTGAGGTCCGGCCTGAGCGGTTGAGCCCGGTGCTTCGCGATGAATTTTGAGACACGGCTCTTGGGATCGTCCAGGTCACCGAACACCCTCACCTGATTGGGGCACGTGGTCACACAAGCGGGCTCGCCTCCCTTGCGGACCAGGTCAATGCACAACCAGCATTTGGTGACGATGCCTTTGTCGTGGTCCAGGATACGCACCTTGTACGGGCAAGCCTCAATGCAGTACTTGCAGCCCACGCAGCGTTCTTTGTGGATATACACAATGCCTTCCGGCGTCGTATAGATCGCTCCGGTCGGACAAACCCGCTGACAAGGAGCATTCTCGCAATGGTTACACTGAACGGGGATGAACTCGTGCGAGAAGGAAGGGTACTTGCCCTGCTCCCGTTCAAGGATCCAGTTGAACTGCTCGTTGGGCTTGAGGTTGTTATGGTTCTGACATGCCACCTGACATGCATGGCATCCGATGCATTTGGTGGTGTCGATCGCTATTCCGTACCGCGGCATGGGTAACTCCGTGCTTTCAACATGCTGGGCCGCTCGGCGTCTCAGAGATCCCGGTCTTATATCGACTTAGGATCATGGCCGAGTCGACCGAAAATCCTCGCTAGGTTCGTTCCACTCTCACGATGATCTCGTTGGACATCACGTGTCCGAGAACCGGGTCAAAATACGTCGGCAGAAAGTCGTTATACGAGACCCCGTATCCGTACGCCGTATGCAGATTCCGTGAATAGACCCCGTAACCGCTGGGAACAAAGATACAATCCGGATGGATCCCGTCGGTAACCTTTGCCCGCGCCCTACCCTTGCCCACCGGCGAGCTGATGGTCATGCAGTCGCCTTCTTTCACGCCCAAGGCTTTTGCCCGGTCGGGGTGTATCCAGACCCTGCCCCAGTCATTCCGCTTCGTTATCTCTTTTAGGTAGGGCTGATTGATGGTCCGGGCGTGGGTCATGTGCGCTTGCTTGCCGTGAATGAGCCTGAATGAATGCGGGTCTTTTGCGTCTGGCATCACCAGAGGTTCTTCCCATACGGGCACAGCAGCGAGGTTTAGATCCTTCAGCGTGGACGAGACAAATTCCAGCTTGCCGCTCGGGGTGTTGAAGGTGGGTTCGCCCGGCTCCCACTTGCCGCCGAGGTCGATCACGCCTTCCTTCTTGAGCTGTTCCAGCGTAACGCCCAACGGCGCAAGAGAGGCCCGGTTGTACTCTTCCAGCGTGAAATTGAAGTACTTGCCGACGCCGAGGTGTTGGGCCAATTCGATGAGGATTTGGACCATGGGCTTGGTGTCGTACAGAGGCTTGATCACGGCCTGACGTATCGCTATCTGCTTGCTGTCATACGAATGATTCGTGTGAACTACGTCGTCCCGTTCCAGGTAATATGACTCAGGCAGGATGTAGTCGGAAATTGTTGCGGTTTCAGAAAGCACGTAATCGAAACTGACGAGCAGTTCGAGTTTGCGGTAACCTTCGATCACGCGCGCAGGATTCGGGCAAGTACGGAGCGGGTTGTTGTGGTGCACAAAGCCCGCCTTCAATTTGCCCTGGAGGGCCAATTCGGGAATCGCCTGGGACAGGCCCACACCCGCTGGGGTGAGCGGATACTTCTCCTCGTCTTCACTGCCGTCTGCCATCGGGCCGTCCGGTTTGGGCGGAGCTGGATGTTTATCTTTGTCCAGTTGCCCCAGCTTGGGCTTCGGCGCGAAATAGAGGCCTCCTGCCTGGTTGACGTTCCCCAGCAAACCGTTGACACACGCCACTGCCCGAACCAGTTGCAGGCTGTTCTTGTATTGGGTGCCCATCGCAGCATGATATCCTCGGTGGATAACCGCGCGTGGGGCTTGAGCAGCCAGGTCACGGGCGAGTTGCACGATGTCCGCACTCGGTATCGTGGTCTTCCGTGATGCCCACTCAGGCGTGTACGGCTCAACAGCTTTGGCAAATTCGTCGAATCCCTCTGTGTACTTCTCGACGAACTCCTTCCGGTAGATGCCTTCCTTGATCATCACGTGCGCGAGGGCGAGCATGAGCGCTAAGTCAGTCCCGGGCCGAATACGCATCCACTGATCGCCCATTGATGCGGCTTCGCTGAACCGTGGGTCCACCACAACCAGGCGCGCCCCTTTTTGACGAGCCTGGGTGATGTCCCGGAGCTGCCTCAATTGGAGACCTGCCGCAGGATTACGGCCGATGAAGACCATGAGACGGCAGTTCGGGAAATCGTGCTCCGGCTTGGGTTCGCCCACCGTGAGCCACCAACCGATGTTTCGAGGCAGGAAGCAGGTGGCCCCGTGAGAAAAAACATTGGGGGATCCCAGAGCAGCCATGAATCGCTTTGTGAGCGGCTCGTTCCCTTCCGGATACTGCAACCAGAAGACCGACCCGGGACCGTTCTTTTCCATGATCGATTGCAGCTTCTGGCCGATTTCCTTGTACGCCTGCTCCCAGGAGATAGGTTGGAATTTATTCGGCCCGATCCTTTTGAGCGGCGATTTGATGCGGTCCTTGTTGTACACGTCGTGCAACATGGCATGGCCTTTTGCACAGATACGTCCCACATTGTTCCCGGCAATAGGGAGCCCTTCAGCTTTCCAGATCCGTCCGCCCCGCGTGTACACGTTCATCGCGCACCAATTGCCGCACGCGTCGCACAAGGTCGGGGTGACGGTGATTTCCTCATTCTTGGGCTTCTTGGCCTTTCCCCACGCATCGAAAGTGAGGTACGAGGCGCCCACTGCAGCGGCTCCGCCTGCCGCGGAAGCAGCCAGGAAACGTCTTCGGGTCATGCGGTGCTTACTCATGGTTTCTCCGCTGGTCGCTTTCTACAATTCTTATATATATGAATATCCATATGTCTGTCAAGCAGTTTTCATCTTTGTCCTCCGAATTTTTCCCGTGCTCTACTGTACAAATGGTTTCAGTGTGTTAGAGGGCCACTAGCACTCCTGAAACGCCTCCGACATCCGGGGGCAATGGGCGTTAACCTAAAACTGCGCCGTTCTTTCGCCCACCATTCCGGCGAACGGTCATGACCTGTCGGTCACAACGGACCATGAAAATACTCCCATGAGCCTGGTGCCACGGACGTGCCGTTAGGCTCGTCCGTGCACGGATGAGCTGCGCACATCCGTGGCACCAACCAAGGACTTCCTGATCTATTAAGATTGGAACATTTTCAGGTAAAAGCTGCAATCTAGTCGTTTCTAGTTGATAAGGTTGGACCTGGTCAGGAAAAGCTCAGATGCGCGCATAAGTTACGCGTCAGGAGTTGGTCCGGGGCTGGTGATTAAATGAAACCAGCTCCCGGACGTCTCTGATGCCACAATTATTTCTCAACGGGGTAGTCGTTACCGATAGATCCCTGTATGGCTTTCAGCGTTGCGCTTGTAGGAGGCAACGGTTTCCACGCCATGTATCCCCATTTTAAGTCGAAGGCTTTGTAACCCAACATTCTCAACACCGATAAGGCCTTGTTCTGTTCGTGGCCGGTGTCACAGTGGACAATAATGTCCTTGTCTTTCGGGAGCTTGGCAAGATTCTCAGGTTTGGCAAGCTCTCGGAATCCTATATAGATGGCTCCCGGCAAATGCCCCTTGTCGTATTTCTTGTCCTTTGGCATACGGACATCCACTATGAGGAAATCCTTGGCGCCGGACTTGATTTTGGCCATAACTTCTTCTGCCGGAATGTGGTAACCGTCTTCAGGCACGTTGCGGAGAAACTCGTCCGAAGCCTTCTGGACCGCTTTCAATTCCTCGGTGGTTAAGGCGAACGCAAACCCCGAGCAGAGAAGCAAGACACACATAGTCGTGAAAACAAAATGCTTTTTCATAAGACTCTCCCATTTTGTGACATTGTACGAGCGACTACAGTCGCCACGTGTAGGATTGGCTCTTTACGATGGCTTTAGAGTAACTGCGGAAAGACACGTGCGCGGCTAGGCAACCTGGCGGATGGATGCGGACCCCACAACATTGCCGCTCCTGAGTGCGGAGGCCGCCAGGGATCGTCTTCGGGCGATGTCGAGCTGTTTGCCGAGCCCGCCACCGACAATATTGAGATAAAGGGATATAGGAAGATCCATATGTGTGTCAAGAAGTTTTCGCCCGGCCCCCAATCTTTTTTCCGGTGCGCTACCGTACAAATGGTTCTAAAACCTTAGAAGGCCGTGATCGGGCATGAAGCTTCTTCGACAGGCGAAACCGCCCAACCGATTCATAGCAATCCCCGGGGGATGGGCCGACCCCTCGGAAGCCTGCGTGACAATATCCTCGCCTCAAAAGAACATAGAACTGGCCGGAACGTGTTGGAAGGATAGGAGTTTTTGGTGGAGGGGTCCGGAGAGGCCCCTTTTTGCAAGAAGGGGCCTCCCCGGAAATTCCCCCAAAAAGCTCCTGGGGCTTGCAACCGTATTCAGGCTCGGAAGTGGTCCCAGCCGCGGGGTCCGAAAGGTTCTTGTGTGCCGTTGCGGCGCACCAGTTCCATACCGCTGCCTGCGATGAATTCGCCGATGAGGTGGAGCTGCATACCCTGTTGAACAGCACGGTGCCGGAGATCTTCGGCCGTATCTCGCTTCAGCGCGACCAAGAGCACGTAGTCTTCGCCGCCCGAGAGAATGACTTCGATGGGATCTTTCGCCGTGAGGTCCCCAAATCCGGCGAGTGCCGGACTCACTGGCATACGATCCTCGTAGACCACCGCGGCCAGCCCTGAGTCTTGACACAGGTGCCCCAGATCTGAGGACAGCCCGTCAGAAACATCTATGGCCGCGGTGCACGCGCCGGAGGACGCAAGGAATCTGCCTTCCGGCAAGTGGGGTCTTGGTTCGAGGTGCGCGGCCAGTAGCGGTTCAGCGATGTCGGCAGGGAGCTGCAGCTTACGAAGCAGTATATCCAAGCCGGCCGCGGATTCGCCAAGCGGCCCTGTTATAGCGATGACATCCCCGTCGCGGGCAGTGTGTCGAAACAGGACCTCATTCCGGGGAACTCGCCCGGTTACGGCCACGTTGATGACAAGATCGCTTTTGGAGCCCGTAGTGTCTCCACCCAACAAATTGACACGGAAGGAATCTGCAAGACCGCGCATTCCTTGATACAGGCCATCGAGCCATTCCACGTCCAGACCTTCGGGTATGGCCAGGCTGATAAACGCGTCCAGAGGAAGACCTCCGCACGCGGCGATGTCGGAGAGATTCACAGCCAGTGCCTTGCGGCCGATAACCTCCGCAGGAGCCCAGTCCATGAGAAAATGAACCCGTTCCACAAGCAGGTCGGTGGTGACGAGCAAGTAGTCGGGGCCGTCTATGGACACCACCGCGCAATCGTCACCGATGCCCTTGACCACGCCTTCGGCTCGTATGTTGCCCAGGGGCGCGACTCGGTCAATGAAGCCGAACTCACCAATTTCTTTGAGCTTCATAACGGTTTACATTCCAGCAAAATCGGGCAGGCACAAGGCCTGCCCCTACGATCTTGTGCGTTTTGCGGTTTGTACTTGATACTTGAGGTCGCGGGTAGCTTCTTCGGGGTTGTCTGCCGAGACAATGGCCGAGACCACCGCGACGCAATCAATGCCTGCCATTATCACGTCAGCAGCGTTTTGTCGGTTTATGCCGCCGATCCCCACGAGCGGAAGATCCGTCAGCGAGCGCGCCAGCTTGACGCCTTCCAGCTCCCAGGGCGTTGTGATGTTCTCTTTAGTGCCGGTGAAGAAGACCGGACTCACCGCCAAGTAGTTCGCGAGTCGGACAGCCTCCTCGTTAATATGATCCGGCGTATTGATGGAGATGCCGATGATCTTATCGGGACCAAGGATCTTTCGCGCCACCGAGAGCGGCATGTCGTCCCGCCCTAGATGGACGCCGTCCGCGTCCAATGCCTGCGCGATATCCAATCGGTCGTTGATTATCAGGGGAATTCCACGAGACCGCAGAAAATCGATAATTTTTGTCCCTTCTTCGTAGAATTCACGTGTTTCGAGCTTTTTTTCTCTGAGCTGGACAACCGACGCGCCGCCGTTCACTGCTGCTTCCACGATCTCGAGCGTGCTTCGGCCGCGGGACAGGCCGCGATCGGTCACCAGATAGACATCCCAGAGTGAGGCATCTTTCATAGAGCAGCTATCCTCGCTTTGGACGCAAGTTCGTCAGGGGTGATGGTGTAGAGCGCATCAAGCACTTTGATCCAGAACGTCCCGGGAGCCGCGACCTCCGCGGCTGCCTTTTCACCTGCGAGCCCGAAGAAAGCGAGCGCGGAAGCCGCGGCAACAACTCTGTCTTCTTCCTGGGAAACAAACGCAGCAACGGTGACGCTGGCCGCGCATCCAGTGCCGGTCACATAGCCCAACAGGGGATGTCCACCCATGACGACCAGGGTTCGCTCGCCATCTGTGACCAGATCCTTTTCTCCGGTCACCGCTATCACCGTGCCCAGCGAGCGCGCAATCTCACGAGCCGCGTCTGCAGCATCTTCCATCGTGTGAAGAGAATCCACGCCCCTTGTGGTCCCGCCTTGAGGAGATAGCGCGAGTATTTCAGAAGCATTTCCACGTATAACAGCGGGTGTGGCCTCGTCGATGAGAGTCTTTGCCGTTTCGGTCCGGAGCTGTGTGGCGCCCGCGCCTACAGGATCAAGGACAAAGGGCTTCTGCGCGTACGCGCAGGCTCGGACCGCAGAGGACATGGAGTCTATCCACGGCCTTGAAAGCGTCCCGATATTAATAACGACCGCATTGGCTATGGCGATAATTTCTTCCAGCTCTTCCGGCGCGTGCGCCATGATCGGGGAGGCCCCCATCGCGAGCAACGCATTGGCGGTGGAATTCATCACGACGAAATTGGTGATGTTGTGCACCACCGGTCTGGCGGTTCGCAGCCTCGTCAGGTTCTGGCCGGCCATATTTGCGTAATTTATCATGCGATCTCCTTTCTCCTTTATTCCGGTCTCATGCGATGGCGCCTGGACGAAGAAGTCGAGCCTTGGCCGATTCTTCTTGATCTTTTCCCACCGGAGACATATTTTTATACAAAAAGAGTAACCGGCCAAGCGAGAAATCCGACCCCCGATACATCACCGAAGCTCGACGCCGTCATGGACATTGACTATGGCGCACGGCTAAAGGCGTTCTCGCATAGACGCCGAGTCCTTTTGTGTTACCCGCGGCCGAAAGGAGGAATTCGAGTATGAAGCGTGAGGAATATTTCTTCAATCCATTTCGCCTCATCAGCCCCAAGCTGGATGCGGAAGCCACCCGACTCGAAGAGCTCTACGAGAAGCCGCCCGAAGAGGTTACCTGCCTGGAAGAAGGTTTGCTGATCATGATCAGCAAGCTCATCCAGATGGTCGAACTGGGACAAAAAGCTCTTATCATTTGGGATCCGGCCAAGGCTGAAATATGTGAACGTCTCGGACGGGAAATTCACGATGAAGAGAAGTCACTCACCGGGCAAATCGTCTGTTCTCCTACCGAGACCACGGGCCAGGTGCTCAAGACTGTTGTGCTTTTCCCCGGGAGGCTGGAGAGAGTGGGCGATCACCTGGAGAGCATACTGAACGTTGCCCGCATCAAGGCTCGCGACGGAATACCATTCAGTGACAGGGCCACCGTGGAATTGGACGAGTTGTTCACCCTTTTCGCCGACGCGCTCAAAAACTTCCAGGACGCGCTCCTTACTCGCAACAAGGCGGTTTTGGAGCATGTGATCGCGCAGGACAAGAAGATCGCTCAGAAGACCATTGAGGCAGCGTCTGCGCACGAGGACCGTCTTTGCCAAGGAGACTGCTCGCCGAAGGCATCTTCTCTGTTCCTCGATATTCTTGAATCCATCCGGGCCGCGAACAGCCATGTGCGGCAGATGTGCGAAAATTTGCTCAAGATCGACGCGAATCAAGCGAAGATGGCCTAGGATTCTCGGGACACACGGCGCCGGGGCTTGAGAGACATCCTTTAGCCCCACGTCGGCAGAAAAAGCGAAAGCTCCGCTGCTCCAAGAGTGCGGAGCTTTCGCTTTTTGGTCAGAGATTCTTGGATTACAGCAGTGTCAAGAACAATGTCCGATTGCCGCTTGGGCCTTGGTAGGTGCCGGCCTCCGTGCCGGCACATTTTTCTTAAAAATTTCAATCAGCTCGGGCCGGCAGAGCCTGCCCCGGACCCGATCCGGAGGACGCCGGCCCCTACCGGTCTTCTTCAAGGGCGGGCTATCCGAGAAGCCAAGAATGCTGACACCCGGTATATCGAATGGTCCCGCAACACACTAATGCTTGCCGCTTCTCGTTTCCACGAGCCTTCGAGCTTGCGTGGAGACCACTGCCGAGACGTTCTTGCTTTTTGCCAGTTTGCGTAACTCCAGTTCTCGGAGCTGGTTGAGCAGTTTGAGCGCTATGGGCACCGGTGTCTTGGAATTTGAACACAGGTTCATCTTCACGGTGTAAGAGCTTACCCATTCCTTGGTATCCGCTATGTACCGTAACACGTCGTCGCAGACCGAACGGGACTTGGAAAGGGTCTCTATCTCCGACTCCTGGATCTTCGGAGATTTCACTGCGGCCAAGGCCACAAGCTTGTTTGAGTCCCGAACCAGTAATTCACGAGCCTCTTTGCTCCCGTTGAATGCGAGCTTGATCTTTTCCGCAACCCCCATATTACTGATGCGGTGGTACAGGCTTTCGTATTCCGATTCGGAAAGCTCCCACTCGGGTAACTCGCCGGGACGGGGCGTATTGCGGAACGCGTCCTCCATTTCGCGGATCGCTTCGCTGATGAAATCCCCGAGAGGTTTCTGAACAGTTCTCGGGAAGTCCTCGATAATGTCCCTCACCAGGAGACGCGTTCCGGTCCACGAGAGAATAGCAGCCATTGCCTGGAGCGGGTTCTCTTGTCCTCTGAGAGCAACGTGCAGTATGTGCAGCCCGTCTCGGAAAACCTCGCCGATACCCTCTTCGCAGGTAACGGTAACCCGCACCGGAACCGGAGTGCCTTCCAGCGCTGAGAGCACCTCGTACAAGTCCATCGCATCGGGGTGCCCTGAGATCAGGCGGAAACCGCTTTGATCCGCATCGCGACCGCTCGGTCCTGCCGCAGGGCTCTGGAGCAGCTTCTCTGCCTGAGTAGGCTCGATGTTTCGGACGTGAGAATGGGTACGTCGAACGAAGCGAAATCTTAGCTTCTGCTCCCGGAGGATTTCTTCCAGGGCCTGCGCCCCTTCCTGCTTGCCCCAGACGACACCGATGATCTTTCCTTGATTGACAAAAACCCGGCCCGAGTTGAGAGGTCCGTCTAGGACGATAGTTCCGGACCGCAGGCTCGCCTGGGTCGCGCGCATAAGTCCCGCAAGTCCGCAGAAGGACAGATGCCCCTCCAACTTGATCTGGCCGTCACCAGCCAGCATTGATTCTTCGAAGGTTTCAATTCGTTTGCGAAATTGCGGATATTCGTGAGCCACTTCATGGAGCTTGGCACAGACCAGGGCGCTCGATTCCAGCATTTTCGGATTGTCCAGGATGGTCCGCAAAGTGTCGTGGCTCTGCCAGTGATCCAGTATGTATAGCGCGGTCTCTTCCAGCAGACCTTCGCTCGTGCACGCACCCCGGATAACTGCTTCGTCTCGAATGACCTCTCTGACGAGGAAATCCGTGATCCAGGGATGCATATCGGACGCGAACGCTCGCCGATATGTGGGCAGATCTATGGAGTCGAGGGTCTTCCTGGCTTCGTCCCTTAACTGCGCGGACTCGTCATGGGAAAGGTAGCTGAGCAAGACCAACTTTTCCGTGGTGGATACGGGAGCTCTCCCGCGGGCCGCTGAGAGGCGAATGTTGTGGTCCGTGGTGGGTGTCAGGTACTTGTGAACGGTCTTGGAGATCCTGACCTTGACCGCTTTGCGCACCAGAGGATGGCTATCCGTTGCCAGGGCTTCCCTAGCTCTTTCATCGTCACTGAAGACCAGTCGTACCTTATCCAGGACCGGCAGACTCTCAATCGGCATCTGGTCAAAAAGCTGATCTATTTTGGACAGCTCTTCCGAAATTCGATCGGAAGAGGTCACGCCTTCGTCCACGAGGCGCATGGCTTCCAAGATGAGGTTTTGCATACCCACGTGGATCAGCTCGGGCACGCCCCTTCCCCCTCGGGACACCACAAAGTGCGCACTCGGCCATGCCAGAAGATGGCACGCGGCCTCCAGGCCGGTCATCTCGCCCAAGGTCGCGTTGGTAATCCTGCCCTCGTTAAAGAAAAGTTTCCCCTCCGTACCCTCCGTTGTAAGCGTGCAGACCGCCTGTTTGGAATTCATCTCAAAAATCTCGGCAATCTCGAATATGTTCAGAATCTTCAGATTGCCTTCCACGCTCCAGGTCCAGCTCTGGTCGCTCTCAAAGGGGTCTTGATCGGGAGCGTACTCTAACGCGTCCATGATCAGATTGAGCGTATTCACCTTGATTTCATTGGTGAATCCTCCCGGGGGCGCATGGAGGTAGCGAAAGCGTGCGTCTCCCCAACGGAAGGCCTCAAAGAGTGCAGGGAGCCCGTCTTTGTCTCCTGAAACTGCTCCCACCACTTTGCCGTCCTGGGTGAAGACCGTTGCACTCTCTCCGTTGCTGCGCAACTCGATGGAAACCGTTCGATGGTTGTGATCGACGGCTTGAATCACTTCGCCCAGACCAAGCAGCCCGATGTTTCCTCGGACTTCCTCCTCCCCTTCTTTGAGGCCCTCGGACTCCTGCGCGGCTCCGATCTGCTCGATCACCTTCATCACGATCTGATGGATCGGCTCGGGCAATTCCGGTCGGTCCGCGCGGGAAAACCAGTTTCTGCACGCAGGAATCAAATTCTTACGGGCAAGGGTTGAAATCTCTCGATCAGCGTCTCTGCTCAAGTAACAGAGGATTATCAGCGTGTCCCTGAGGGTGAACTCCGCTTGCATACCCGCGGCTTGCAGTTTTTTGTCTCGTGAGGCTTTGGATCCAATGAACTGCGAGACCCGTGGTCCAACCCTCACAACTGCCTTTTCAGTGTCGTCCATGGGAGATGTGATTCCCGTTGCTGAGCCGAGCGGTTGATGTGGCAAAAACCTTGAATTCTCTTGCCGATAGTAAGATCCGGAGGCTTAATTTGTCAAGATTGCAGATAATGTTGAGGTTGCCACTATCCAGATCTTTGGGTATCCTGCACCAGCCGGGTTTCGGTGGGACAGGCGTCCCGCCTGTCCGCAAATTGGGGGCAACCCTGCGTTCCGCGCGGGGCCGTTCTGCCGGTGCTGTGGCAATTTCGTAGGACGCGGTTCGCTTCACTCACCGTATTCTACCTGAACATCCCGAAGAGATGCGCATGATGGAGTTTCGAGCAAGTGATTCCGCCTCATCCCGTGTTTCCATACCGAAGCGGGCTGTGGGGTCACTGTTCGTTCTCGTCGTTTGTGCGCTGATTGTGCTGCCGGGATGCGGCAAGAAAGTGGTGCAACAGGATCGCACAGTCTTCAATTTCGATGAAATCTTCTTCTGGAAAAAACCACCTCCTCCGGAGCAAGAGCCGTGGAAAGCCAAGGGCCTGCGCTTGGCAAGGCAACGGGATTTCATCGGCGCAATCGAGGCGTTCAAGCGGCAAGTGGAGGAGGAGCCGGAAGAGTTCTTTGGGTTCAATGCTCTTGCCGTCGCATACAAGAATTTGGGCGACCATACCTTGGCCATGACAAACTACGAACGAGCACTTGAATTTACCGATTCCGCGGAAGAAAAAGCCAAGGTGCTGGCAAACATCGGGAACCTGTACTACGCCGCGAACAAGCCCCAAGCGGCTCTCGGGTATTACAAGGAAGCTGCATCCGAGTTCGACCAGAACCCCTTCTACCTCATCTTGATCGCCCGCGCTTTTATTTCGCTCAAAGAGCACGATCGAGCCCGAAAAGTACTAACCACGGTGGAAGAGAAGCCCCAGGCTCTGGAGAAGTACGAGTCCAGCGAGGACCAAGGAAGTGGCTACTTCCTGCTTGCCCAGTGCTACCTGTCCCTGGGAGACGAAGAACGGGTGCTCAAATACACGGAACGAGCGCTCAAAGCAAATCCGGACCGCTTCGTCCCCAGGCTGCGTCGGGAGCTTAATGACGAACGAAGCCTCCTCTACACATTGAAGGAAGATCGAGGGGTGAAAGATATATTGACACGATACGCGGATAAGCTCTCCCTGGGTTCCTGGCTGGAACACTCCGACGGACTCGAAGCGATGAGCGGCAAACGAAAGTGATAGACACCGTCTCCGACGCCAAGATCGCTGGCCGACTCGGTGCGCACGCGAAGACCGGCAAAATGCATATGAACCGGCAAGATGCCGGTCCTACTGAGAGATGACGCAATGACACTCTTTCCTCTCGTAACTGAATGAATGCCTCAGTGCTGCGCTTCGCGATGGACAGAAGCACCCTGACATGATAATTTTGCAGTTTGTGGCCCAAGCAGCCAACCCCCAGAGAACAGCAGCTATATTCACTTGACGGCCGGTAGATGCCTTGATAGTGGGACATCCCAGGTTTCTCCCGGAGCGCAAGCGAGTGGACAGCGGCCGGACGCATGTCTACATTGATGCTGTATAATAAGAGAGAATGCCTCAATCCGGAGGAGAGGCTGTGTCCACGGAAGCGATGAGAGACAGATTCGGGAAATTGCTTGCCAACGCCGGTCAGATGTACTGGGAACTCGACCGGGATTTCAGGGTCGTCTATGCCAACAATCTGCTGATAGAGACCTTTAGCGACCCAGTTGGGATGCCGTGTTTCGAGTTCATGGCGGGTAGGCTCGAACCGTGCCAGGAGTGTCCTGCTCAAAGAGTATTTGAGGGCGCCGAGCGTGCCACGTCCGAGCGGATGAGGATCACCAGCTCCGGAAAGGCCATTTGGGTCCAGCACACGGCTACCCCTATAAGAAATGGAGAAGGCCAGGTCGTCGGCGTGGCAGAGCTCATGATCGACATGACTCAGCGAAAAGAGATGGAAGAATGGCTCCGAGATTCGGAGCGGCTTTACCGGAATCTCGTGGAGCAAGTTCCGGACATCCTCTTCTCTTTGGACGCGGAAGGTCGCTTTGCTTTCGTGAATACTCAGGTGGAGAAGTTCCTCGGTTACCCGGTTCACGCAATCCTCGAAACGCAACTCGTTCAGTACGTGGCGCCGGAAGACAAGCAGCGGGTATACAAGATTCTCGAACTCCAGCCCGAAGAGATATGGGACGAAGAAGTGGGCATGTTGGATGCCCAGGGCAACAAGAAGTTCGCAAGAATCCGCTGTAAAGCCGCGTTCAATGGCGAGCCTC
>JBMOME010000084.1:0-17109 GCA_049323095.1 Thermodesulfobacteriota bacterium | reverse complement strand
CATGCGCCCTTCCTGGAGTCCCGCCCCCGCTTTTGCGAGGACAAGCTTTCACGGGAATGACGAGGGGATTGCTTCGGGCTATGCCCTCGCAATGACAACTGTTGGCAACGTTATGTTTTTTTGTGGCGAATTCGTATGAATTGGGGCCCCCAAAAGGGCCCTCCCCGCCAACTCTTCGCAAAGCTCTTGGTCTTTGAAAGCGCCTCTAATGTAACGACGACATCACGGCTCGCGAGACGCGCGCGTTTTCTTTAATGGCCAGGCCTCCGGATCCCACATGCAAGAGCACGGTTACCTGTTCATCGAGTTGCTCCACTACCGTGGGTGAATGGGAAGCTCCCGCGGCGAGCAATCTGTCGTGCGGCAGAACGATGATGAGCATTGGACTGGTGGGGTGGATCTTTTCATTGAATCGAATGAGGTAAGTCCCTGGTTCGAGGCGCCACCAACCGTACGGTTCTTCGCGGGTATTCTTTACCGGCTGGAGCATTTCCTCGGCAGCTTGCCGATACTCGCTCCCCCCGAAATCGAGGCTTCCCCCGGCCTGGACCTTGCTGATGCTTGCGACTGTCAAATCCAGGGAAAAGGACCCGAGCGGTTTCTTGGCGGAGATCAACCCCTGGACAAAAGTAACGAATTCCGTGGAGGGCATAAAACCTGCCATAGCTGGTGACCTCCTATCTCGTCAGAAGCCTTTCAACTCTTTTAGACACATGGGAACGATGTCATGGTTTGATGGCTGTGACAGCCCTATCTCGCATATCCATAATTGCTGAAGCAGCCGCGGCAGGGTCATCCGCCTTGAAAATAGCTGATCCTACAATTGCCGCGGAGCGTGGACCAACAATCGCAGCCCATTCCTTGAATTGCTCTTTGAGACTCCTACCGAGGCGGTCCTGCCTCCCGAACCCGGGACACCAGATCGGCTTATCAGTAATTGCCCGGTACCGTCGAAGATCGTGAGGCCGCGTGGCCGGCCCGATGTATCCTTCCACGTGCAAGGCTTCGCCCAGCAGAAGAATGGCTTCGGTCACGTCTTGGCATGGTTGGTCGGCGGGAAATGTAAGCTGAAGACCTGCCTCGAACACTTTCTCAGCCACGGTGGCAGTTTCAATCTGCCTTCCGAAAAAGAGGCTCGCACCCGCGTGACTCATCAGGGGCAACAACAGCACGCCCATTCCTGCGTCTCGTGCCGCGGCAACAGCTTCCGCCACTGACACGGGACCCGGAAAGCCGTGGACGGTAACGTGTGACGCTCCTTGTCCTTGAAGCGCATGGAGGATTTTGGCATTTGTCCCGTCCCATCCTCCACGTGAATAGAAGCCGATATCCGCGATTTTCAGATCCAGCAAAATGGGTCGGTCACCGACCATTTCCCGAATTTCGGCGATGACGCGCGTGCCGCCTTGCAATAAGGTTGCAGCGGCAAGCTTTATGCCATCGACAATGGTCCCCACTTGTTTGACCACTGCGAAGACATCCTCCGGTGAGGGAAGATCGGCAGCCAAGATAATTGAGTATTCTCTCATGGCATCCTGCGGTTAGGAGTCGATTTGTAGTACCTCGTCCCGACAACGTTCATAGGAACTACCTTCACCAGACCTTATACCACTGCGCTGTCAACCAGTGTATCAAGGTAGGTCGGGTTGAGCCCAGCGAAACCCGACAGGTTGCTTTGGACATAATGTCGGATTTCGTCCCTCTGCGAACGCGGGACTCAATCCGACCTACGGCGGCTCTCGCTTCAACGCCACCTTCACGGTCCGGAAACGAACCGGTATTAAGGGTTGGAGTCTTCCGTGTCCATACCCAGTTTCATCAGTCGGTACCTGAGGGATCTCAGCGTAATTCCGAGCAGTCGAGACGCGCGCGCACGATTTCCCCCTGCCATCTCCAGCGCTCTAAGAATGAGCTTCTTTTCAAGGTCCTGAGTTGCCTGATCCAGGTTTATTCCTCCCGCAGGAAAGTCCGGATCCCCGGTGACCACATCAGGCTGCACGCTCTCCACCAGTCTGTCGGGAAGGTGTTCGGCTGTCAGTTGATCGGACTGCTCCAGAGTGACGCATCGTTCGATGATATTTTCCAGTTCTCGCACATTCCCTGGATATTGATAGTTGCACAGGACTCTCATGGCAAGTGCGGAGGCTTTTTTGATGCTCTTTCTCTGTTCCCTTGCGAACTTTTTCAGGAAGTGTTCGACAAGCAGAGGGATATCTTCTTCGCGGTCTCGCAAGGGCGGTATGCGGACGCGAATGACGTTGAGCCGGTAATAGAGATCCTCGCGGAAGCGACCTCCCTGCATCTCCTTCTCGAGGTTTCTATTGGTGGCGGTTATCACACGGACATCGACTTTGCCCGACTCAACCCCTCCCACCCGACGGAACTCCCGGTCTTGAAGGAACCGCAGGAGCTTTGCTTGCACGAATACGGGGATCTCTCCTACTTCGTCAAGGAAGAGTGTTCCGGTGTGGGCTTCTTCCACGAGGCCGGCCTTATTGGTGACCGCGCCCGTGAACGCACCCTTCACATGGCCGAAGAGCTCTGATTCAATCAAGGTTTCCGGGATCGCGCTGCAATTGACCACCACAAAGGGCTTGTTGGCACGGGGAGACTTGGCGTGGATCGCCTTTGCGACAAGCTCCTTGCCGGTGCCTGATTCCCCGAGAATGAGGACGCTTGCCTTTGAGGTTGCGACCCGGTTGATCATATCGAAGACGTCCATCATTTCCCGAGAGCGGCCAATGATTTCACCGAACGCGATTTCTCCCCGGGCCTGTTGATCGGTAAGCAGAGTCTCTTTGCGAAGCTTCCGGGCATCGAGGGCATTGCGTATGACGCTGCGCAGATCTTCAACTTGAAAAGGCTTGGAAATGTAATCGTACGCTCCTTCACGCATCGCTCGCACCGCGTCGTCTGCCGATGCGTACGCGGTTATGGCGATAATGGCAGCGAGCGGATTCAAGGCACGTATCTCTCTAATCAGATCAAGGCCGCTCATCCCCGGCATTTTTACGTCGGTAATGACCAGATCCGGCTCCTGTTTATGGTACAGGTCCATGGCCTCCTCGCCGGTGGTGGCCAGATCCACCTCATAGCCTTCCTTGGAGAGCAGAATCTGGAGCAATTCCCTCATGCTGGCTTCGTCATCAACTACGAGGAGGCGTTCGCTCATGAGCCGGCTTTCCCTTCATCCGGTTGGTTGTCGACGGCTTCTTCAGCAGCCAGGGGGAGCTTGATAGAGAAGATGGTTCCGGAGGAGGCGTTACTCCAGGCTTCCACCGTCCCTCCGTGGGATTGGACCACGCCCAGCACCACCGAAAGCCCCAGCCCCGTACCTCCGGGTTTGGTGGTGGCGAATGGCTCAAAAAGTCGTTCTTTCATTTCCGGGGGTATTCCCGGGCCAGAGTCTTGTATGTTGAGCCTGGCCTGGCCCTTCGCCTCGTCAGGCTCCAAGGTGACCCTGATGACGCCATGCTCGGGTGAGGCTTCCGCCGCGTTTCTGAGCAGATGCCAGACCGCGTGGCGCAGCCGTCGGGGATCGCCTTCAACCTCCAACCCGCGACTCAAGAGTGGTTCCACAACGACTTTTTCCTTGATTGCGTCGTCCTGGAAAAAGAGGTCGATCGTCTCTTCGACCAGTTGGTCGAATAGCACTCGGACCCCGTGTGTCCGGCGCACGCTCACGGTCGCCGCGAAATCCTCGAGCAAAGAGTTTATCCGGTCGGCTTCTCTGAGAACGATATCGAACAACTTGGTCCGATCCTCGACCTCTGTCGAGAACTGGCCCAGCAACTCGGTCGCGCCCCTTAGCGCCGCGAGAGGATTCCGGATCTCATGAGCCATACCTGCCGCGACGCGTACCAAAGCGGCTTGACGTTCGCTCTGACGCACGCGTTCTTCCATCTTTCTCAGTTCGGTCACGTCCTGAAAAACCACCAGCCGCCCCGATCGGGTGCCGTCCACGTCCATAAGATCCGACACGGTTAGATGAATATCTCTCCGTTCCCCGTCAATGTCCTTAACGGTAAAGTAGGGCTTCCGCGAGCTTGTCGAGGTCAACCCGTCTTCTCGAGTAACTGAGAATATCTCACTGAGCGGGCGGTGCAAAAGTCGATCCAACGGAGTGGCCAGTAGCGCAGCTCCGGAGCGGTTCACATAGGTGATCTTGTCATTCTCATCCGTCGTGATGATCCCGCTCGGGATCGACCGGACAATGTTGAGATGGAGGTCGGAGAGCTTTTCATAGTCTCTCTCTCTCAAGCTCAGAGCGGTTCTGGTGACTTGGAGCTGTTCGGCAAGGGTGCTGGCCATGAGCGCAATCAGGAAAAACACCGTGAAGTGCACCACCATCACCCACAGCATGTAACCGGGAGAAGACTTGTCCCACGCGATTACCCACGGCCAGTCGCTCGCAGGGATTAGGCCGTGGAACTGAAGGTTGATGAGCAGACCGAACAGAATCGACGCAATGGAAGCAGTGAGAAAAGCGCCTCTTCTGAAGTGCAGTATGCCGGACGTGACAATGGGAAATACATAAATGAAGGTGAACGCGCTCGATGTTCCGCCGGTGAAGTAGACCAGCGCCGTGAAATATACAAGATCCGCTATTACCTGATAGAAGGAAAAGCCCCACAGATTCGTGATCCTGGGCAGGCTCAACGCATAGAGCAGACTGAGGATGAAAATCGTCGCGATAAGGATATATAGCGGGACAAGCGCAGCAGTGACAACCGTCGTGCTCGCGCTCAATTGAAAGAAGATCGTAACGACCAACAACAGCGTGGTCACCACGACCCTGAGCAGCATCAACCACTCAACAAGCTTGCGGTAGTCGGGGCCGCTTGGCAGTTCTTTAGGTTGGACCGACCGGACTATGAGCGCCCAGATGCCCAAAGACCAGGCCTCCCTGTTATGCTGGTGCTCTTGCGCAATTCACGCGGCATACATCATGACTTCCCCCCGCGGATTCATCAAGGGGCAAAGTGCCCAGGCCTTGGCCGCGTCAAAGGCCGATTGCAGGAAAGGTGCTTCTAATTCCACTTAGAAGGCTTGCCGTGCTGATCACGCACGATCTCCTTCACCAGCGTCACCTTCCGAGGGCACTTGTACCGGGAGAGGTACTCCCGACAGAAACGAATGATTTCACGCTCATCCGGTTTCGTGCCGCTTTCCGGCACTACCAGGGCTTCGATAACCTGCCCTCGCATGAGATCCGGCACCCCGATCAACGCCACGTCCGCCACCTGAGGATGACGTATCAGTATTTCTTCCACTTCCTGGCAGTATACGTTGAAGCCGGAGGTAATAATGAGATCTTTCTTCAGCCCGGTCAGCGTAATATACCCTTCTTCATCCAGGTGGCCCAGGTCTCCTGTATAGAGCCATCCGTTTCGGATGACCATTTCAGTCTCCTTGGGATGGCCCAGGTACCCGAGCATCACGTTCGGCCCCTTAACTACGACCTCGCCCGTGACGCCTGCCGCCACACTCTTGCCGTTCTCGTCGTGGATCTCCACGCTGACACCGGGAATAGGCACGCCGATTGTGCGAGGTTTATTGAAGACATTTATGTTGTTCCACGACACGACCGGAGAAGCCTCGGTCAGCCCGTATCCCTGATAGATATCGATGCGGAACCGTTCGCAGAACTTCTCGTAGATCTCGTAAGGGAGAGCCGCTCCGCCGCTAATGCCGATCGTGAGGCTCGAAAGATCCAGGTCTTTGCACGCTGGGTGATAAAGGAACCCATAGTAGACCATAGGCACAAGCCCGGTGAAAGTTACCCGCGCCTTTTGCAGCCAGGGAATCAGAGTGGGAAAGTCCACCCGCTCCACCAAGTAAGTGGTCGCGGCGACTCTGAAGATGTTCAGGAGGTTTACGGCAGCGCCGAATGCGTGAAACATCGGAATAATCGCCAACCCATGCTGCTCATGGTTTCCGTTGCACTGCTGATCCAGCATGATTGAGTTGCTATCCAAATTGCCATGACTGAGGGAGGCTCCCAGAGCCCTCCCTAAGAGCCCTGCGGTGAAAATAACAACTGCCGGGTCATCAGGCTGCATGTTCGCAGCGGTAAACTGGTCCGAGAAATCCTTCCGGATATCATCCAACGAGATCGCGCCTTCGGCGGGCTCGGTGGTGATTATGACTTTCACATATTGAGCCCTGTCCTGGAGAGCCTGGAGCTTTGGGACCTGCTCAGGCTTGCAGACTACTGCCGTCGGCTTGGCTTCAATAAAGTAATGGCTCAGCTCATGTACCGTGGAAACCGGGTTGAGCGTGACCGCGATCGCGCCGATTCGGACCGCGGCAAAGTATGCCATGACGAATTCGGGCCGGTTTCCCATGATTATGGCGACGCGGTCGCCCTTGCCGACCCCCGACTTGACGAGCGCATTAGAGAGCTGATTGATCGAACGCAGAAGGTCGCCATAAGAAATGGTCAGGTCCTCAAAAACAATCGCGGGATGATCCGGCCGGTCGCTCGCGGCGCGGTCCACCATTTCGCTCAGATTCATAGGAACTCCTGTCTGAAGCAGCTGGGAATGGGCAGAGCTTAGCACGGGCGGGGCCTGAAATCAACTCTCAGCGCGCCATTTTTGAGATCTCGCTACGGAGAAAGGAGCGGATCAGCCTCCTGCCCCTACTTTCCTGACCTTTACTGGCGGAGGCAAGGGATGCTCTTCCACGGCAAACCATTGGGGAAGTTTGATACGCCGCGGCACACAAACAGGCTCGGGAACGACCGTGACCACGTTCACAGGAACAATGCGAGGTACGACAGGCGCCCTGGTCTCGGGACGGCATGTTGGCTGAGGAAAGCAATGCACGCATGGCCCGGAACCCTCCGCGCATCCGACCGGCGTTTCGGTCACGAGCACGCGTTCCTTCTGGCGCGCAAGCACAGGATGAGGGAAGGTTTGCTCAAACTTCCTGGGTATGATGACGGTCTCGTTTTTCACGCACGGGACCATTTTTTGATAATAGGTCACGCACGACTTAGGATCGGGCTTAATAAAGAAGGTGTATTCGCCCTTAGCCGCGAGGATCTCTTCTTCGAACGCCAGAGCAGAGCCTGCCAGAGCAAGCGACACGATAAGCGCCATTAACCATACCGAAAGGAGCTTTCTCATTGCAATCCTCCTGAAATTATATTAATTATAGCATGATAATGACAATCTATCAAGTTTCGTATAAATCACAGATGCAGAATTCTCTGTCTTGCACGCGATCCATTGGTTGTGCTAATCTCTGGCCCAACACGGCGAGAAAGGTGAAAACATGCTCCCCGTCAGGAATGCGGTCATTGTGACACTAGCCCTGGTGCTCATCCTGGTCGCGGCCGCAAGCGCGACGGCCGGACAGGTATGGACCAAGTGCGACATCACATGCCGCTGCCTCAGCAACGATCAGGTCGGGAACTTCTCGTTCATGGTACCCGTGGATGCATCTCCTGACGTGGCCTTTGACGCGCATCAGGCGTGTAAGAGTTACGGCCACAGGATTTGTTCGGACGGGTGTAATGGGCTGAAGTTCGCGTTCACGTACCAGGTTACCAGCCCCTAAGCTTAGGCTGCCGTACGATCCTGAACTCTCCCTCGGGAACAAATGCAGCCGCATGGGCGCAGGGCGTGACCCAGCCGCGTCCCTCCAACAGAGACCCCGCGACGGAACGGTCTTTCCCCGCCTTCAATAATCCATTGAGTCATCGTCGGACGAAGATTTGCGCCTGTTGCCGAAGAAAACGAGCAGCGCTGCCACGGCAAGCAGAATCGCACCTATTAATGCCTCGTCAGTCTTCCCTTTGAGATAGAGAAGCACCAAAGAGAAAGCGGCTACAGAAAGGGCAACCAGAGCAAACAAGCTACTGGAGAGTATTCTACGCAGCATCCCTGTTCCTTGCGGCCTTACCGGTAAGTAGTTAGCCCGTGGCTGTTCGTGGAGAGTCGATCCCTGGCGGAAGATCTCTCGATCAAGCGTAGGTAACGGGAATAATCCAGGGTCTTCAGCAATATCATCGCCTGCGAATAGGCGTCATGAGCTTCTCTGACTCTGCCCAACTTCTGGAACACCTCGGCCTTGTGAGCGAGCAGCGAGGCAGACGCCCTGTCAAAGTAGTTCAAGGCTTCCGCGTGTCTGCCTGCGGCTTCGTACAGAGTGGCCATCTGGTACAGAGCATTGGTTTCAGCCGCTGCGTCACCTTTTGCCCGAGCAACCCAGAGCCGCTCCAAGGAACCGACAACCACAGGCGCATCCAGTCCCAGTTTGGTTGCGAGGTTCCGCGCTCTCTTTTCAGTCAACACGGGCAAACGAGCATTGTTGGCCGCTCGCCAGGCTGTGGTCGCCCGTGCATAATCTTCCAATGCTTGGGGCAAATCACCGCGTTGCTCGCGCATCAACGCAACCCGAGTGAGGAGCGGCTCCATGCCTTGAGTGAGCCTGAGTTTTTCTCTATATCCGATGGCCGCTACCAGAGCAAACAACCCTCGGTCGTTCTTCTTGCTCGCGTACGCTTCTGCGATCTGCTCAAGGACTTCTATCATCCGGGCCTCTTCACCGGCAGCTCTCAATTGGGCCAGCTCGGCAAGGAGGCTTTCGATGCTCCTCTTGCCTTTCTTGTCCCCCGGCGGATCCTTAAGAGCAAAGGTCTGGCGCTGAAGTCCTTTCGCCGGCTGAGGCACGGCAACAACGGCCACGGGTTTGGCATCAACCTTAGGCGATCCAGCGGCAACCGGCGTCGGCTTTTCAGCCCGAGCGACCTCCTGACGAGGAGCGGGCACGGGACGTTTCGGCTGGGCAGAGGCAGCCTGCGGAGTAGTCGCGGACGCTTGCGAGGGCTTTCGTTCGGGCTCCGGTTCTTTGGCTGCAACTTGCGTACGACCCGTGGGAGGGGACGGAGCCGCAGTGGGACGTGAGTCCGTAGGTTGTGCCATGAGCTTGGCATATCCCCCGGCTGCGACCTTTTGTCGTAGCCTGATCGTGTAGCTTTCCGTCTTATCTTTCAAGCCTATTGCCTGGCTTGCCTGCGCGAGCTGAGCCAGGGTAAGCACGATTTCGTCGGAAACATTGAGCCGCTCAAATATAGAAAGGGCTCGTTCAAGAGCCGGCAACGCGCGTGGATTCTCACCCATCCGAGAGTACGCTCGGGCGATCTCCAGCAGGGTCCATGCTATGCCGTACTGGTTCTTGTTCCTTTTTGCGAGCTGGAGGGCTTCCTCATACCGAACAAGGGCCTTGTTGTAGTGGGAATCCTTTGCAAAACGATATCCCTGAATGTAGAGCGTTGCAGCTTCCTCGGGAAGCTTCTCGACAGCACGCTTACGCGCGAGTTCATCCAGCGCAGCCAAACTCTCAACCGTGGATGCGGTAACCTGAGCAGGCGCGGTCTTTGGCGCCTCTGAGCCGTGTGCGCGACTCGGTGGCTGTGGAGTCTCCTTGGGCTTAGTTGGAACCAGGCTTTCCGTAGGCTTGGCGACACGACGGGTATCTGTCTGGGTTTTCACCGGATGCGATGCCGAGGGGCCTTTCCTTTCCAACGCAGCTATTTTCTTTTCCAAAGCGGCAGTGGACTGGGGGTCCGGCGCCACACCCAGCGCCAACTGGTACATCTTAATCGCCTTCTCCACGTCTCCTGCAGCTTCCAAGGCTTCCGCCATGAAGACAAAAGACCGGCCGTCCAGGGGTCTCGCAGAAAAGGCTTTGCGGTAGTCCTCCATAGCCCTCGCGCGGTCTCCCATCCCCGCATACGCGAGTCCGCGGTTCGTGTAGATCTTGCCCGCGAGTTCTCCATGCTTCAGTGCAAGCGTGAGGTCTTCAACAGCTTTTTGGTACTCCCCTTTTTCCAGGTGGAGCACTCCCCGATTATTCAAGGCCGTGGCATAATCGGGCTTGATTTCCAGAGCCCGCGTATAGTCTTGCAGCGCTTGATCGAACCGGCCCAAACGCTTGTACGCGACCCCTCGGTCGTTGTACACTCGATAGGCGTGCGGATCACGATCGATCACGGCGCTTAACAGGCTGATCGCACGCTCCACGTCTCCCTGTTTCAATGCCCGGAGCCCTTCCTCGTAAGATTTGTGGCCCCGTTCGGCTGCTGCAACGGCAAAGGCCGCGGAACAGGCCCACGCGAAAATGAGGAGGAAGGTTACCAGTGCGCGCTTCATTGATACGGCCTCTTCAAATGTGCTTGCGTCCTATCGAGGGGATTCCAACCCGTGGAGGGCGCGAGTTTCGGGTAGAAACAGCGGCTGAAATCAAAATCGACCGGTCAGCCTCAGCGGTTCTTACTTGTCAATGACCCCGAACTGGCCAAGAAGGTCTTTGACGCACGCGAGCGTATCTTCGATAGCCTTGGGAACCTTGTCGATGAACGAGGCTTCCTTCAGAGCCGCTGCCAGGCTCGGGGCAGGCTTCACGGGTCCCTTTGAGCCGTTGTCATTAACTTGTATGCGTTCATAGCCGGCGGCCGTAACGCTCCCTGCGGCAAAGACGATAACGAGCGCAACCAATCCGACGACCTTTACGGTGCGACTCATCGCTGAACCTCCGTTGACTAAGGACAATACATAGAGCTTTACATTACAATCATAGCATAAATCCCCGAAAGACGCCAGTCTTATCCAAGCCGAATCCTGCCCGCCAAGTACCATTCCGACCCTGCCCCAAAACCATGAGGAGCCGCGTCGCAAGAGTCACAACTCAGGTGCAGTGCAACTTTTTGTCCACGTGCGCATCTTGTAAAATACCGGGCTTCACATGCCCGAAGCTGATCGAAGTGCTGGAGAGGAGCATGAAAAAGATCGCGGAGCTTATGAAAGACCGACATATTGCGCGCATCATCGACTGGGAGCTCCATCCCTTCGACGCGGTTACCAGGTATCTCGAATGGGGCACTAACTGGTCTCGAGGGCTGGATCATGCAAAGGCATGTGGCGAAGAGAGCGCATACTTTAAGATCAACGCGATCAACCAGCCAGCAAAGCTGGTGCTTGTGCGACAAAGCCACCATGATTACGAAGTGATTTCGGAAGTCGAGGCGCCCCAGGAGCTCATCGATGAGTCCGTAGAGCAATTCGCTTGCCGGAATGCGGCCTGCGGCATTAGCGAGCGACTCCGGTCGTGGCTCAAGGCAGAGGCAAACAAGCCCGCGTGAAGGGTTGGATAACCCTTTCCTGTCTGGTTCCGATACGAGGGACACGCTTGAAGCAATAGCAGGCACAGGAGTTTTCGGTGGAGGAGGTCCGGGGAGGCCTCTTTTTTTCCAAATGGATTACGCCGTTACTTCCGGTCCGCATTCAAACCTGCGAACGCAGCTACTGTAGGGGCAGGCCTCGTGCCTACCCTTCCCAGAAAGACCGGCACGGATGCCGGTCCTACCGGGCACCCACGAGGGGCGCCCCTACCAATCCGCACTGTCGCGATTCGCAGGACCAGCCATTGCCAGAATGACTCACTATCTGCCAGCTGATCTAAAGAAATAACCCGTTTTCAAAAAGCCGCCCTGTGATATTACGAGAAGGATGCACGATTTAAGCGACAAGCTCGACACAAGGCACTCGCCAAAAGGAACGGAGAGCATAGAAGTTTTAGGTGGAGGGGTCCGAGGAGGAGCCTTTTATTAAAACGGATTATGCTCTTAGTGCTGGTCCAAATTCAAAATTGCGAACGCAGCCACTGTAGGGGCAGGCCTCGTGCCTGCCCTTCCTGGAATGACCGGCACGGATGCCGGTCCTACCGGGCACCCACAAGGGGCGCCCCTACCAATGCGCAGTGCCATGATTCGCGGGACCAGCCGTTGCCTCAATGTCGTACTGTCTCTGAGCTGAAGTAAAGTAATGATCCGTTTTCAAAAAGCTGCCATGTGATATTACGAGAAGGATGCACGATTCAAGCGACAGCCTCGGCGCAAGGCACTCGCCAAAAGGAACGGAGAGCATAGAGGTTTTTGGTGGAGGGGTGCGGGGGGGCCCCGCCCCCCCCCCCCCCCCCCCCCCCCCCCCCACTTCTTCAAAAGGTCTTTCCCGGCTATCGGCCTTGATGGCGGAGTCTGAAGCGGGCAGCTTGTCTGGTGAAGACATCTTCGCCGTGTCCGAGCACGCCGTAGCTCCCGTAACGGGTGTGCCAGTCCAGAGTTTCTCTGAGGGTCATTTCAAACTCAGAGGGTGAGTACCCTTTCAGGAGCCGTTTTACCAGGAAAGAACTCCGGAACGGATCCGCTTCTGCGGAAGGGAACGGAACAGGGCTGATAAGCGGATACTGTATGGCGTGCGGGTGCACTTTGGTATGGTGAACGCCCTGTGCTTGAACCCAGGGGGCGGCGGCAAGGACTATGACGAGACAGAAGCCGGCCAGGATCGTGCTGCGCATCATCAGGAGCTCCTTCTGGGATATCAAATAATAAGCAGCCTAACATACGACCGGTTGCCAATATATCACATATAGCTGCGAATTTGCAACGATTATATGGCAGAGCCCTTTGACCATTGACACTTTCCGGGAATTGGGCTAGCTTTTTTAAAGTCGGGGCGTAGCGCAGTCTGGTAGCGTACCTGAATGGGGTTCAGGTGGTCGCTGGTTCAAATCCAGTCGCCCCGACCAACTAATTCAACGAGAATCAGCGTGTAATGCTTGGACCGCGTCACGCTGATTTTTTTGTTACGGGTGCTCCGAATACAAGATCCAGGCTTTGTGGCGAGTCCTTCCTTGCTTGACTCTTGAGAAAGTGCTATCTAGATGCATATTTTAGTAATAAGTAGCAGTGCTTGCAACGATGGAGGCCGGCAATGCTCAAAAGTTATGAGGCGGTGTACGAAGACGGGAATTTGCGATGGGTTCGAGAACAGCCTGCCGCGAAGCGAATGAAAGTCATTGTGACGGTGCTGGAAGAAGAGGCGGACGCTCAGCGGGCGGTAACCAGAAAGGCTCTTCTGGAGCGTACCAAAGGATGCGTAAGACCCGGAAAACCCCTTGAACAAATAGATGCCGATATTCGCCGGATGCGTGATGAATGGCAAAGGGAATGGGACAAATGATCCGGGGGAGCGTCTTCGATTCGAACGTTTTAATCTATCATATCAACGACCAGCTTAATCAGACAGCAGAGCAAGCGTGAGAGGCTTTACGGCCGTCATCGAACGGTGGCCGGACACAGGTCTTTATGTTGGTTACGTGCCGGGTTTTCCAGGGAGCACATTCACAAGCCGAAAGCCTTGACGAACTTCATCGCAATCTCCAGGAGGTAATAGAAATGCTCCTGGAACATGGGGAACCTCATTTGGAGGCGGAGTTCGTCGGTGTCCAGCAAGTCGTGGTGCCGTAGGCATGGGCAGCCTTCCTCTTCTTAGACCACAGGAAGTCATCGTTTTGCTTGAGGCCCTTGGCTTCAGAGACGTGCGCCAGCGAGGAGATGTTCACGACACTGTGATGCCCGTGGGGTCAAAGAGAGCCCCGCTCCAGCTTGAAGGAATGCCTCAATGAGCGACTTCAAGACAGTCCTGTATTTAAACAATCAGCCACATGAATCGCCTCACCTAAAGCGACTGGCTTTGTTCTTCGACGAGATACAGTATATAGCTCCTCAAGTTTATATCATTGAGGAAAGACCGAAGGTAGATGCTCATGGGGGATTTTCTTTTGAGCCGTTCAGCGATTGTACCCCGTGGTCAGTGGTGCATTTGGACGAACTACAGGATACGTTGCCGGCATTCGAAGATGCGGGCGTGGCAAAACGAGTGTTAGTGCCAACATTTGATGATCCAATGAGTACTTTCAATAGGGTGAGAAAGTATGTGACCCAGCATTTTGCGGAAGATCCCGAATTCATGAAACTCAGCGGTACAAAGACACTCCGGGCTCGCGCGAGATCAATAAAAGCTGCCGTCATTAATGGGCCCGTGAAAGGCACTGAGAATGCCTTCATCGAGGTGGCGCTGCCGAATTCCGTGCAAGACATGCTCACCATATTGAATACAGCTTATCTGGCGCACGATCAGTCGTTATTTCCCATTTTTCCTCATGCCAGGCAACACTCAGAATTGGTGTACCTTTTGGAGCAATTCAGGATCAGATTCCCCGAACTGCACAAGATGTTTCCTGATTTGATTCCAGGAGAGAATTATGATGAGAAATTCGCTGAAATAACGTTCTCGGTGGCATGCGAGCTGCTTTCAGCGCAAGAACTCTCTCGATTGCCTGCGGACAAAATAATTGAACTGAGAAAAGAGCTGGACCAGCCAAGGAGAAGATACATCAGCAGCGATCTCATGGAGCTTTCTGATCTTGTGAAGACCAATCCTTGGACGGAGAAGACCAAAAAGGAAATCCGCAAGTACGTTAACGGCAAGCTGAATCAAGACATTCAAAAATATCACGACATGGCTCGTGAAATAAAGGACAAGTTCCTAGGGTCGTTCTCAGTTGCAGCTTCCAAGGGTGGCAGATACGCCGCGATAGGTCTCATGGCCCCAGGAATCATTGGTCAATTCTTACCGATAACCTTATGGACCATGATCGTGACAGCAGCGTGTGGCGTCGCGGTGGCGGTACCGGATGTGGTAGGGGCGTTGGCAGAATACATCCAGGACCGCAGAAGATTGGACCGAAATTCCATAGCGTACGTAGTGAATCTGAAGTCACGCGGCTAGCGATTTGGGTTGACCTGTTTTGCTGCGGTGGACGAGTTGCAGTCAGAGGAACCATCCCCGGAGCAGTGGTCGGACGAGGCGCTCCAGGGTCCAGAATTGGCCTGACTGGAGCATAATTCCGGATTAGTTGGCTTGCGGGCGACACTGCTGGCCGCACTTTGAAGCGCAGTTTGTGGTTGGAACCGGCGTAGTCTGACACTGGGCCATGCAAACATTGTAGCATTGGCCATACGGAGTCTGTTGCCTGACCGACTTGGATTTGCTTTGCGTACTACCGCTTATACTTCCCGTTCGCGCGCTTCCACCATCCGGTTGAGCCTGCCTGGCTTGGGAGCGGGCGATCAACTGAATCCCGGAATGTTGAATAGTCTTGTCGTATCGATCCGCACCGAAAATCACTGCGCTACCGTAGCGTGTTTCAAAAGCACAAGCCGGGATGCCCCACAAAACTGCCGCCAGAGCGACTAAGCCGATCAGAATACCCACCTCGGCCACTTGGTCAGCGTTCACGGCTCGTTCCTTTCGTCATTCAGTTTGAGTATGTAGACGTGAGCGCTTGACCCGTGGGCTGAATCCTTCGGATCTAAGCGGCATCCAAGTCTATCAAATAGGTCATGCGAGAGCGTGAGCAGCGATAGAAGTCAAGAGGAGAGAGGAATATGTCCGGATCATCAGTTAGAATTGCTTTTGTGGCAATTGGGGTAGTAGCTGCTTTCATTATAGCATCAGCAGGGTCGGCAGATGCGGCGACGGTGAAGCAATGTAGCGCCGCCTACAACAAGTGCATGGATGGTTGTGACAAATTGGCTAATGGCGGCGATGGCAGCCCTCGTGCAAAATGCGTGGGGAAGTGCGGCCTTTCGCTTGTCAATTGCGGCCCCTGGAGCCTTCCTCCAAAAACAAGCGGCCTGCAAACCCCGACGGGGACAAACCAGCCGCCAAAAGGCAATGTCGGGCTGGACAAGGTAGATGTGGGCGGAGTCAAAGACCCCGGCCCGGGCACCAGTCTTCCGCCAAAAGGGAAAGTGGGTTTGGACAAGGTAAATGTCCAAGGCCTTAGTTCCGGACAGACATCCGGAGACACAACGCCGATCCAGCGTTCCCGCGGGGGTAAGAAACATTAATGTAAGCGGCCAAAAGGATGTGGACACAAGAGCTCGCGGCCGATGAATTATGTGTGATCGGCAAGGGAATCCATCACAAGGTTAGAGAGGCCTCTGACAAAAACAGGCTTTGTGTCATCACGGTTCCAAGGTTTGAAGAGTCTGCTGAACACGTGTCGGACAAGATATAACTGTGACCTCCTCTGGCCGGTCTTGACTTCTTGAGAGCGGATGGAATACGGAATGAGTCCGGCGCCCTTAATCATCCGAGCTTTGGATTGATGCATGACTCCCAGTGAACGAAAAGCGAAAACTGAAGCCCTATTGCGAGAGAAAGGAATTCGTTATTTTCCAGGGCTTCCCTGCATTGAATCCGAGGAAGATACTGAGTTGCGTACTATCGAAGAAGTTGGAATACGTATCGCCTGTCTCCATTGTCTGGTTGGTTGCGGGTTCTATCCATCCGATGCTGTCTACAGAAAGTATCGTGAGAAATATCTCAAGAAACACCAACTCTGGGACCATCTTTCGCCAGAGGAACTATCATTCATGTCAGATCCCGCGCCCGATAAACTATGTATCAATCAGTTCACGTGGAGGTCTGAGAGTTTGTTCTTGTTGATGTGGGCTGTCGGTTTGTTCGAGAAACTCCCGTGGCCTGATCGTCAGACTGATACCGGCCCAATTGTGGCGGCCTTCCCGAGCCTTGACAAGTCTCCTTGGGGCTTCATCGTTGATTTGGAAATGCGCGCCAAAGCTGAGATCTTAGACGCCTCAGATCTGCTGTACCGTCTTCACTGGGCAACCAGGCAGGCAAAGGTGGATGGACAGCCTCCTCCAGGCGGCCTTGAACCAGGGGTCATATACGAATGGCATTACGCAATAAATTGGCTTGCGAGATATGATGATTCGGATTGGGACCACGTCAGCACGGACACCTAATGTATCTAAGCAGAGTATGTCGGCTCTTGCTTTGCCATTCCAGAATCCGCGCGATTGGGCAAGAAATCTTGGCCTAAGGAGAGAGCTTAACCAGCAGTCATACTCATGGGGGCCATTACAATCTGGACATGTGGGTCGTGGATGCCTTTCAGATCCAGTAGATCTTCTGCGCCGATCCTTAATGATTCCAGCAGCTCTTCTTGGGTTCGTTCTTGTGCATTTACCCCTGGGAGATCAACCAGCCACCCGATCCACCATCCCTCTGATTTCTCTATTACGGCGTGATACTGCATGGTTAGTGCGCCGGTCAAAACCGGCAGGGAGTTGTGGATGAAAGAGCCATACGGTGAAGGCCTAGCGAGCCACACCGGCCCCGAGTCATGCGTCGGTCGCCGTGAGGCGGCAGGCGAAGCGTTGACAGG
>JBMOME010000083.1:0-2093 GCA_049323095.1 Thermodesulfobacteriota bacterium | reverse complement strand
GAGGTCAAGGGTGCCCTTTGAGACCGCGTCGAAGACCTCCATAGCCGGCACTATCGCGCCGGTCTGGAACACCTTGATATCGAGGCGCCCACCGCTGGCAGCCCTAACGCTATCCGCGAAATGCACGAGGAAATCATGAAAGAGTAATCCGCCCCACGGATCGCTCGCGCGCCAGGTGAACTTCTTGTCTGAAGTTGTCCACCGCTTGCCTTTCCACTCTTTGGCTCTCTGATCCTCGCCGAATTTCTCGACCTTCTTTCCGGCCTGCTTTTCCTGGGCAAACGAGTAGGTTGCCGTACCACTCGCCACCGCAAGCGCCGTGATCAGCACAAGCATTACCACTGCTATTCTTCTCATTCCGCGTTCCTCCGCTGAATCTATTGGATTTGTGAGCGTTTTCGATCTGCCGGACCACCTTGGGAATGCATCACCTCCTCTCTCACGGGAGCCGGCAATCTACGGTTCATCAGGAAAGAGAACGAAAGCCGTCCCCGCTCCTGTCTTTTCCTCGGCTGTCAATTCCGTGTAAAAGGCCTTGATCGAACCATCGAAATGAATGAAGTGGTGAATCCGCCAAGATCGTGTTTGTGTATCCTAAGTCTGAGCCGTTGGAGGTATGTGGGCGACGGGTGAAAGGCGCCACGGGAACAGGAGACCAGCTTTGGGCCAGGGGATGGGACTTTAGACATAGAGGCAGACACTTGCGGTCTCGCGTTGTTCGAGTTCGTGGCGCCATGGGTCATACACCTTAGAAAGTGGTCTGACCACTCGACCACATGACATGCTAGGTTGTCAAGAGGTTTTTTCAGGGCGCGGCTAAAATACTTGACAGCCCGCATCCTCTTGCGTATTCAGCTTCTTATGGCGCTCGACACGAAAGACTCCCCCCAGCCACTCTTCCAACGCGTTCGACCGGAACGCATCTCAGATAGAGTCGCCAAGCAGCTCAAAGATGTCATCAGTCAAGGGCTCTTCCGTGCCGGCGATCGCCTCCCATCCGAGCGTGAACTCGCCGAACAGATGGGGGTCAGCCGACCCTCGGTCCGCCAAGCCCTCCAGCAACTGGAGCTTCAGGGAATTGTTGAAACACTGCACGGTGGCGGGACTATCGTAAGGAACATCACAGAGCAGGAAATCCAGAAACCGATGGAGGTGTTTCTGGGGGATGACCGGCAGCGTGTCCTCGAACTAACCGAAGTCAGGGCCTACATGGAAGCTTTGTCCGCGAGACAAGCTGCAATAAATCGTTCGGAGGAAGAGCTTGCCCGGATCCGTTACTATTTGGAGGAGATGGAGCACGACCTTGAAAAAGGAGAAATCCGTTACGAAATCGATTTCAAATTTCATACCGAGGTGGCCGCGGCCGCGCACAACACGATCTTCCTCCATTTGATGAGCAGCATTTACCAGTTGATCAATTATTCCATCAAGATTCACAGAGAACAAATGTTCGTCGCCAGGGAATCTCAGGAAAAGATCCTCAATCATCACCTGAGGATCTTCAAGGCCATTCAGAACAGGGACCCTGACGAAGCGGAGGCTGCCATGAGGGAGCACCTCCTCTTTGTGGTCGAAGAGTTCAGGAACTGGTCTGCGCCGCAGTAGCAGTTACTTCGCGAACGGACTGCATCAGTTTCTTGACACTGATGGGCTTCTCAACAAGTGCATCCACCCCTGACTCTGCCAACTTGGTCTGTTCGAGAGCCTGCCCGCCCCAGCCGGTCAGTAGGATAAAGGGTACCTTCGGGACGCTTCGTTCCCGACACAGCTCTTGGATCGCTTTGCCCACCTCCCAGCCGTTCATACCGGGCATGGCGAGGTCGCATATTACCAGGTCTATTTTGTGGTCCTGGAATATCTCCAAGGCCTGTTCGCCCGATGTCGCGGAAAAGGCTTTTAGACCGCAACGAGTCAGTGTCTTTTCCACAAGTCTTGTTATGGGCGGCATGTCGTCCACGATCAAAACGCTAAGATCCTGAGCGAGTGCGCTCTCCTGCTCGCTCGGCGCCCTTTCGCCCGGTTCCGAGACCAAAGGCAACTTGACCGTGAACACGCTGCCCTTTCCTTGTGTGCTCTCAACCGAGATCTCGCCC
>JBMOME010000082.1:0-2131 GCA_049323095.1 Thermodesulfobacteriota bacterium | reverse complement strand
TGACCGTCCGGTGAAAATCCTGGATGTGTCCGCGAAACCACCGAGTCTTTGAGGGAGGCGGCGAGGGAGGGCACGGGGCATAGGCGCCCAAGTAACTCCCCACTTACGTTCCCAAATCTTGGGTGTCCCACAGGGTCACCAAGATAGTAGCCCGGTAATTCATTGCCGGGTAAGGTGAACAGTCAACGAATAAGGTCTCTGAGTCCCGGAGGGACGGCACTTTGTAGGTCGGGTTGAGCCCGGCGAAAGCCGACACCATTGGCTTTGACACCATGTCGGATTTCGTCCCGCACAGAACGCGGAACTCAATCCGACCTACACCTGTCGTCCCCCCGGGACTCTCAAAACAAGAGATTTTGGCGCCTTTTCCCGGCGATGAATCGCCGGGCTACTTCCTGCTGCCCCTTTGGGGGCGTGCCAAAGCCAAACAACGTGACCCTATTTTAGCGCCTATGGCGGCAAGGGGCTTCCCCAGTGAGTAGGATGCGGAGAGCCCGCGTCCCGCAGGGGAACCGCATCAATCGCGGCCTTTCCTCGAACGATGCGGTTCGCTCCCGCTAACCACATCCTACGCAGATTGGAAGTGGGTGGAAACATAGGAGTTCTTGGGGAGGGGTCCGGGGAGCCCCGCGGGGCGCGGGGTTGCAAGAAGGGCCTCCCCGGTTACTCTCCAAGAAATTCTTGGCCTTTCATCCGCTGCGCATCATCGACACCACGGTTGCCATGTCTTCAGGCATGGGAGCCGAGAATTCCAGGTATTCTCCGGAACGAGGATGCGTGAACCCCAACACGGCCGCGTGCAATGCCTGCCTCTTGAGGCTTTCCAGGCCGCGATGGAGCGCCGCACTCCTCACGGCGGCTTTCTTGCGCAGACGGCCGTACACAGGATCTCCGGCCACTGGCAGCCCGATGGACGCAAGATGCACTCGAATCTGATGCGTCCTGCCCGTCTCAGGAGTGATCTCCATCATTGTTATTCCACCGAGCCTTTCCAGCACCTTCCATCGAGTAATGGCTGCCCTGGGCTTTGTCGTGGCTGTGGAGATCTTCTTCCGATCTTTGGCATGACGGCCCAACGGTTTATCAACGATACCTTCGTCTGCAGATGGTTCGCCTCTGACCAGCGCGAGATACACCCGATGAATCGAGTGCTCTTTGAACGCGGCCGAAAGCGCGTGGTACGCCGTCTTGCTCTTCGCGACCACCATCACACCGGACGTATCCTTGTCCAAGCGATGCACCACACCCCACCGACCATATTGGCCCACTCCGACCATCTCAGGCCGAGAGCTTACCAGTGTGTCCACCAGCGTAGTGACCGGCCGACCCGCGCCTGGATGAACAACCAGTCCCGGAGGTTTGTTCACCACAATCAAATCGTCATCTTCAAAAAGAATGTCGACCAAAGGCGCAGGCTCCGGCGCTTCGGAAATCGGCTCTTCGTCCTTCAGATCGATCTCCACCACGTCCCCAGGCTTCAAGATCGTAGAAGGCCGTATAGCCCTGCCGGACAGCTTGATCCTGCCAAGTCGGATCAGCCGTGCCACACCCGACCTGCTGAACGGCTCCTTCAGAAGCTCGGCCAGGAGCCGATCTGCTCTGTCGGGAATCGCCTCATGGGGAACTGTGGCCATGGTTTTGGGTTGGTTCGCGAACATTCTGTGTCGCAGGCGGGCGCCGCTACGCCTCTTAACTTAACGTTTCATATGCTTAAGAGCGAGAAGGAAATATATGAGGGCACAGAACATAAATAGCATGTACATAGGCGAGCGCCGAGCCCAACTGTGTCCAAAAAACCAGTCCACCCATTCCGTTGGACTGCTAGGCGGAACACCGCACAGCCATAAGGAAGCCAACGCAAATATAATGAGTGCCAAGATTTCGAATCTGTTGAGACCTCTCTTCTTCTCAGATTGACTCTCACCTTGAGCCTTGGCCGGCAACCTGTCTGATTCTGAACCACCAGGATGACCGTTCACTGCTATTGCCTTGGCCCCCTTAGCACCGAATGAGAACTATCTAGCCTGCTGTCACACGAGGAGCCAAGAGACGACCGGAAAATCGTAGAACTTTTTGGGGAGTAGCCGGGGAAGCCTTCTTCGTAGGGGCGCACGGCCGTGCGCCCCTACAG
>JBMOME010000081.1:0-17670 GCA_049323095.1 Thermodesulfobacteriota bacterium | reverse complement strand
TGCCCCTCATTGAGGTGATACACGAACGGCCACAAGCCGAGAAGGTGCAGAGCCCGAGCGCCTCCGATCCCCAGGACAAACTCCTGCCGCATACGAGTTTCTCCGTCGCCGCCGTACAGTTCGGCAGTGATGGCACGGTCAGCGGGTGAGTTTGACGGATGATTGGTATCCAGGAGGTACAGACGAATGCGGCCTACATCAACTTTCCACAAGAGCACCTTAACGGTCCTCTCTGCCATGGGAAGCTCGAAACTGAAGTGCTCTCCTGCGGAATCATGAACCGGGGTGACGGCCATGTTGTAGAAATCGTTGTCGGGATACGATTCCTGCTGCCAGCCGTCTATATTGAGGTATTGCTTGAAGTATCCCCTCTGATAGAGCAGCCCCACAGCCACGAGGGGAAGTCCCAGGTTTGACGCGCTCTTGAGGTGGTCTCCGGCCAGGACTCCCAGCCCGCCGGAATACATGGGCAGGCATTCGTTGAGGCCGAATTCCATGCTGAAATAAGCAATACGGTAGTCGATGGGCCTATCCAACTTGAACGAATAGACCTTGGTACTGCTTATGTAATCGTCTAGGGCTCGTTCGGCCTCTCTGATCTGTTCCAGGATGACTGCGTCTCTGACAACCTCCTCTTTTCGTTCAGGAGAAAGGTTGGCGAGCATCAGCACCGGGTTGCACCCGGTCTCTTCCCAGAGGTCGGGATCGAGCGCCTGAAACATCCTCGTGACATCGGGATGCCAGCTGAACCAGAGGTTCATAGCCAGCTTGCGCAGTCCCTGCAATTCAGGAGGAAGATTTGGCTGAACGATCAGACGACGCACGTGCATAGGCTACTTCATGTTGAACGCGGTCTCCGCGGCCGGCTTCTGGTGTTCAATCTTAAACTTTTCGACCGAAACGTCGGATTTGATCCACTCCAGAGCCTTCTTCAGCACAACGTCCTTTTCCGGGTCAGGCTTGGTACGGGCCAGCAGTCGCTCCATGCTCTTGTCTTTCTTGTCCAACAGAGCCTCTTCCTTGGCCTGAGCATCGAGCTCGGCATCAACCTGCTCCTTGAGATCTACGTCCGGAAGGATACCCGTCTTCTGAATATGGCGACCTAACGGCGTGTAGTAATACGCGGTGGTCAGCCGCAACCCCGATCCGTTCTCCAGAGGAATGATGGTCTGCACCGAAGCCTTGCCAAAAGACTTGGTCCCCAGGACCAATCCTCGATTATGATCTTGCATACAGCCGGCCACGATTTCCGAAGCGCTTGCGCTGCCTCCGTTGATGAGTACCGCAAGCTTGAAATTGTAGTGCCGTCCGCTCTTGGCGGCCTTGAATTCCATACGCTGATCCTTCACCCGGCCGTCGGTGTAAACGATCAGGCCCTTATCTACGAAGAGATTTGCCACCTTAACGGCCTGGTCCAGCAGACCTCCAGGGTTGTTCCTCAAGTCCAGGATCAGCCCCTTGACCGATTCCTCACCTCCAAGATCCTTGATGGCCTGTTTGAGGTCTTTGGTGGTGCTCTCCTGGAAGTTCACGACTCTAATGTAGGGATATCCGGGCTCCAGCGCCTCCTTTTTCACGGAACGCACATGGATAATGTCTCTCGTTATGACGTAATCCTTCTGTTTCTTGAACCCTTCTCGAAAGATGGTGAGGGTAACCTTCGTCCCCTTCTGGCCTCTCATCTTCTTTACGGCCTGGAGCAAGGTGATGTTCTTGGTGTTCTCACCGTCAATCTTGATGATTTTGTCCCCTGCCTTGAGGCCGGCCTGGAACGCGGGTGTATCCTCTATGGGCGAGACGATGGTGAGTATGCCGTTGTCCAGGGTTATCTCAATCCCCAATCCACCGAATTCGCCTCGGGTCTCGACCTGAAGTTCCTTGAACAGTTCCTCGGTAAGGAAGGAAGAATGCGGGTCCAGAGATTGCAACATCCCATTGATGGCGCCCTGGATTAGGTCCTTATCCGTAACGTCTTTCACATAGTTCTTTTGCACGATCTGCATTACTTGCCGGAAGAGGAGCAATTCCTTATAATCCGGGGACTTGCCGACCGCGGTCTCTGCCCCCCCGGGGATCGTGACAACAAATGTCACGCTCACCAGTGTGAAAACGCAAAGTAGTATGGTTATGAGCCTTCTGTTTACCATCAGGAGATCCTCCTCCGCACTTAGGTGCCGGCGAGAGCTGAAAATGCTCCCCCGACAAAGTATGTCATGATATCATAAGCTCCGCTTACCAACAAGGCAAGAGCTCGCCTCCACAGGAACGTACATGAACAGCAACTCGTACCGCGTCGACACGCGTCTGATTCCGCCGGTGGTTCTCGCGATGGGATTCGGCGCATTCCTCGTGTACCTGGAATTCATGGCCGACAACGGACTTATCGTCCTCGCGATTCTTGCTCCATTCTTCTACCTCGGTCTGGAGATACTCGCCCGCGTCATAACCCTGGACGACTCCGGCATCACGGTCACCAAGTTCCTGCGATCCGTACGAGTAGAATGGAGCGATATCGAAGCCTTGGACGCGGTGAAGTCTCGCACGAGGCTCTTTCTCATACTACAAAGCCGCGGGGCTCCACCGGTGCTTATTACCAATACTATTCAGCCGTTCCGGGACCTGGTCGCGCAGCTCCTGGAGCGCATACCTGAAGCCCAGGTCAGCGCAACCGCTCGCGAGACGCTCACCGACCCCCCTTCCAAGCATGGCCCGGTGGTGCACGCATGGCTGATCTCCGCACTCCTGGCCGGTCTCGTTGCAGTCAGGCTGATGGGATACTGATCCGAAAAAGGGCTTGACAGCCTCCAGACCGGACGATATGGTCCAGCCCGACGCATCCTGTCGAGGTGGCGCCCGATGAAGATCATCTCCCTGGCCAGTGGCAGCTCTGGCAATTCTTTACTCGTTCAGGCCAACGGGAGTGCCATACTTGTCGATGCCGGTCTCTCCGCCAAACAGATCTCCGAGAGATTGAACGGGGCAGGCGCGGACCCCGCGTCCATTCAAGCGATCGTCGTATCCCACGGACATTCTGACCACGTAAAAGGCGTTGGGGTTCTCTCACGAAAGTATAAGATCCCCGTATGGATGAACCGCGGCACGTACGATGCCGTGAAACAAGCCCTGGGAAAGATCCACGAGCTGCTCTTCTTCCAGACCGGAAGAGTATTCGAAGTGAGCGGCTTCAGAATTCATCCTTTCTCGGTGCCACACGATTGCATCGACCCAGTGGGCTTCCGGATCTCTCGTGGCGCTACTCGTCTCGGGGTGGCAACCGACCTGGGATCCGTCACCGGGCTGGTGACGAACCTTCTCCAGGATGTTCAAGTCGCAGTGCTGGAAAGTAATCACGATCCCAAGATGCTCATCGAAGGCCCGTACCCCTGGGAACTGAAACAGAGGGTCAAGGGCCGGCTGGGCCACCTATCCAATCCTCAGAGCGCGGGCCTCTTGCAGCGTATCTTTTCCGACGAATTACGTGCTGTGGTGCTGGCTCACGTGTCTGAGACCAACAACCTCCCGGAACTGGCCCTTACCTGTGCTCGCGACGCTTTGGGAGAATTCATCGCGCAGGATGGCCTGCTCTGCTGTGCTTCCCAAGACCAGGTGGGCCCAGAGATCGAGTGGTGAGACCCTGCCTTCCTCTGCAAAAACACGACGAGCCTTCCCTAATCAGCCGCGTCAGGCTTCTGGGTCTTGTAGCATAACGATTCTGGGTAGAAACCGGAGGAGTCTTTTGCCTACCCTTCGGGGTCCCGGCGAGGACACGAGAGTTCTATACCAGTGGTCAAAATTCAAGACTTCTTGAACAGCCCGCGCCTGAAGAAAACCGGTAGGGGCCGGCGTCCCCCGGATCACGTCCGGGGCAGGCTCTGCCGGCCCGAGCTGGTTGATATTCTAAAGAAGAATGTGCCGGCACGGAGGCCGGCACCTACCAAAACCCAAGCGGCAATCGAGCATTGTTCTTGGCACCTGCTATAGGCGCTAATAGATTCAAAAGTGAGCCAAGGGCAGCAAGACACAAAAAAATCGACCTGCGCTGGGTCGATCTGGGTCGCCGTGGAGGCGGCTGGCGGATTCGAACCGCCGTATAACGGTTTTGCAGACCGTCGCCTTACCACTTGGCTAAGCCGCCATCTCCACGGTGCGCATGGTACGGCAAGTGCTGAAGTATTGTCAAGATTGGAACGTCTGGGGCGTGCAACCCGGACTTGCGATTCGGCTAAGAAGGCGGAACGCGGACGGGCTTTCACGCACCGAATATTCATCTCTCAAGGCGGTCAAATCAAGTGCCGTCCGGTGAAACCAGGGAAGTTTTGGAGAACGCCCAGCGCGAGCTGCCCGCAAAACATGCGCTAGGACTGGCCTTATCTGCCGGAGGCGCACGGGGCGCATACCAGATCGGATGCTGGAAGGCGTTTATCGAGCGCGACCTTCAATTCCACGCGTGCGCGGGAAGTTCCATAGGAGCCCTGAATGCAGCCCTGGTCGTGCAGGGAGACTGGGAGCGAGCACATGATCTCTGGGCTACGTTGGCCCGATCGCCGATCCCGCGTACGGAAATTCGACGACTTCGACGCCTGGCCCTGAAGACCGCCGTGGAGCTTGGCCTCCTGCTCGCGCCTCTACCAAAGGTTCAGGTCAGCCGCTTGGTCAAGGCCGCGCTTTCCTCCGCGGTTCTTTTCAGACGGCGAGGATCGTTGCGCACCTTGAGCCGAGAAGGCCTTCTCAACCTGGAGAGCTTCCGGCCTATGGTCAGCAAGCACCTGGACATGGGTAAAGTGCTCGACCGGCCTACTCCAGTGTTAGTCACTGCCTCCAAGCTCCCTGGATGGAAGGAACCCACTGGGGCCGCGCACTGGTTCAAGCTCCAGGACTTTGACGTTGAAACCGCATGGAAGCTCCTGGCTGCGTCCATGTCGCTTCCCGTGCTCTGCCAGAGCGTGGAGCTGGAAGGAGGCCGCTACCGGGACGGAGGATTTACCCAGTGGCTTCCCATAGGGCCGTTGTACGAGAGCGGATTCCGGAAGATCATTGCGGTGAGCACCAGACCGGGATTGAATTACAAGCCGGACGATTATCCCGACTGCGATATAACCGTGGTCAGTCCTGAACGACCCTTGGGCAGGTTTCCGTTTGCCACCTTACGGTTCAGAGAAGAAGCAGTCTTTGCTTGGATGGATCAAGGGTACCACGACGCACAGAGCGTGCTGGAGCGCGGGTAATGCACACAAGGTCCGTAATCACGCGAGCGTGCGTTTGGGTGCAAGTCTTCCGTTATCAGCGGCCAATGACTGTCATTGCGAGTCCCGCGTCCCGCGGGACGAAGCAATCTCTGCCTTTAAGCGCCAAGATTGCTTCGTCGTTCCACTCCTCGCAATGACAGAGAGACGAGAACTCTCGTGCGTAACTGAATGCTTGCGTCCGGGTCACAAGAGAGTAGATCTTGGGCCCAGGACTGTGCTAGGGTGGTTTCTCTCTATTATGCGCTTTTGTCGCGAAGCGGGTCCCGTATCGCGACCGTGACCGGGAATAAAATCGGCGTAAACTCTCTTTTCGCAACGGTTCAACGAGCGGAGGTGTAGGATGAAGAAGTTCTTGGCTTTGTTGGTCTGTTTTTCTCTTGTGGCGCTGTGCGCTGCGTCCGCGGTGGCTCAGGATAAGCCAATGGAGGTCAAATTCGGCCATGTCGCGCCGCCATTCCATGGGCAATCCAAAGGAATTGACGCGTTCGCGAATTACGTGAAGGAAAAAACCAACGGCGCGATCCAGATAAAGACTTTCCCTTTTGGCCAACTGGGAAGCGAGCAATCCATGGCTGAACAGGTCCAGGGAGGGACTCTTGAAATCGCGTCCATCACCACGGCAATTCTGCAGAACTATGCGCCTCAGGTGGCATTGACGGACCTGCCGTTCGTCTTTCCCGATCGGAAGACTGCTTACGCGGTGCTGGACGACCCTGAAGTGCAACAGAAGATTTTCAGCTTTCTACCGGAGAAAGGCTTCGTCGGCATTGGCTGGACTGAGAACGAATTTCGAGACATCACCAACATGGTGCGGGAAGTGCGCAAGCCGGAGGATCTGAAAGGCATGAAGATCCGGGTGATGGTCAGCCCGATCTACCTGGACACCTTCAGAGCAGTTGGCGCTTCTCCTGTGGACCTGGCGTTCACGCAGATCTACAGCGCTCTCCAAAGCAAGACCATCGACGGCCAGGAGAACCCGCTCCTTACTTCGATCCTGATCAAGGCTACTGAAATCACGAAGTTCGTCACCAAGACCGGTCATATCCTCACCGAATGCATTATCATCGTGAATCCCGCATACTGGAAGAAGCTGACTCCGGAACAACAGAATATATTCCGGGAAGCGGCCAAGGTTTGCATCAAGGTGAATCGTGAAGAAAACGAAGTGCTCATGAAGAAGCTCCCGCAATCCGGCCTCTCGGTAGAGGAGTACTGCAAGCAAAATAATGTGAAAGTGGTCGAATTGACACCGCAGGAGCGAGACGCTTTCAAGAAGGCGATGAAAACGGTGTGGGACAAATACCGCACAAAGATCGGGCCGGAGGTGTTTGATTTCTTTGTTGCTAAGGTGGATGCCCACAGCAAGAAGTAATCGCGTCTCCGATATTTCATAGCTCTTGTTCTTGCCTGCCCGGGCTGCGCCTTCACGGGTGTCGGTCCGGGCAGCTTGTCGCTGAACGTCATGAAACGAATTATTGGAATTCTTAACCAAATCGAAGAATGGACGCTGGTTCTGACCCTGCTCGCGCTCGCAGGACTGACCGCGGTGCAAGTGTTCTGTCGGTACGTGCTGAATTTCAGTTTCGACTGGTTCCAGGAAGTCGGCCGGTACGGAGGCGTCTTCATCGCCTTTCTTGGGGCAGCCCTCGGGGTCAAGTACGGCTCGCACTTCGCAATGGATCTGATCTATGAGCGCGTTTCAAACGATCGCTTTCGCCACGCTTTGAAAGTGTTCATAAACACGTTAGGCGCTGTCACGTTTCTCGTCGTCGCGTGGTACGGCTGGGAACAGGCCATGAAGCTCAGGCAATTCGGCGCGATCACGTCCGCGCTTGAGCTTCCGAAGTATTGGACGTGCCTCCCCATTCCGATTTTTTCCGCATTGATGGCCTATCGCTTTTTCAATCTAGCGGCAAAGCATTTCCAGGGGCTGCTCCGGAATGAGCCGTTTGCTCCTGGGGCGGACCGGCCATGATCGCTACCGTCGCGCTCTGCTTCATCATCCTTCTGATCCTCGGCATGCCCATAGCCGTGCTTCTCGTGGTGACCACGGGTATGGCAGTGCTTCTCCACACCACGACTTCGCTCCTGGTCCTGCCCCAGCAGCTTTTCAACGCACTGGACAATTTCATTCTGCTCTCAATCCCGTTTTTCATACTTGCCGGGGCCATCATGACCCAGGGGGCCATGGCCAAAAAACTGGTCGCGGTGATCAATGCGCTGGTCGGGCCCATACCGGGTGGCTTGGCCATTGCCACGACCATTGCCTGCATGTTCTTCGCGGCCCTTTCGGGTTCGAGCCCGGCTACGGTAGTGGCTATCGGTTCGATCATGATTCCTGCCTTGGTTAAGGCAGGATATCCCGAACGCTTCTCCATAGGACTCGTCACTTCCGCCGGCTCCTTGGGCATCGTGATCCCGCCGTCAATACCTATGATCCTTTACTGCCTGGTGATGAACGTCTCGGTCGCAGAACTGTTCATGGCAGGCATCGGACCGGGGCTTCTGATCGGCGGCCTCTTCATGCTCTACACCTACGTGCTTGCATGGCAGCACAATTGGCAGGCACAGGAAAGACACACGTGGCGTGAGCTTCTGGTCACCTTCAAGGATGGATTCTGGGGAATCATGCTCCCGGTAATCGTCCTCGGAGGAATCTATTCGGGCATGTTCACCCCGGAAGAGGCCGCGGCGATCAGCGTGGTCTATGCGCTCTTCGTGGAGCTGGTCATCTACCGGGAATTCCGCATCAGAGATGTCCCCACGGTGTGCAAGCAGGCGGCTATTCTCTCCAGTTGCCTCCTGTTTGTGCTTGCTGCCGCGATGACGCTCATCTGGTTGCTCACCGCGTTCAGGCTGCCTCATCAGATCGCGGACGTGATCACCGCGCATGTGCACAGCCCGAGTATCTTCCTGCTTTTCGTGGTGGTGCTCTTTCTGCTCATGGGCACGGTCATGGATAATGTCTCGGCCATGCTCATCCTCTCGCCGCTCTTCGCAGAGACGCTTAACCGTTTCGGCATCGACCTGATCCACTACGGCATCATCATGGTCCTGGTTATCGAGTTCGGCTTTCTCACGCCTCCGTTCGGCTTGAACATCTTCGTGGCAATGGGGCTTACCAACAAGAGCCTTGTGGAGGTCTCGCGAGGCGTTTGGCCCTTCCTCGCGATCCTGCTGATCTGCGTCTTCCTGATCACGTACGTGCCCCCGATTTCCACGTACCTTCCGTACAAACTGCTCCGGTGAGGGAACATTATTCCGTGTTGGGCGATCTTATGGATGAATTGCGCCTTGAGCGCGTCTCCCGCGCTCGCTTCATGCAGCGCATGAAGTTTCAGATAAATTATATTGAAATTTATCAGCTATTTTTTTATAGGCATGGACGAACGGACGGCCCTGTGATAAAGTCCCGGGCCCAGATACCCTGTCGAGGAGGCAGGACGTGAATCCGGCCCCACTATTCAAACGCCCGAGCAAGAGCCCCTTTTACGCAGCGCAGGAGCGCGTGCAAAAGAAGAGGAAACGAGGATCCTTCTTCGGTGGAATCGCCCGGCTCTTGGTGTTGATTGGCCTGGCCGGCTGCGCGGGCGCGGCAGGAGTAGCAACCCAGGCGTACGTCTATTTCACCCAAAGCCTGCCCAGCGTCGAAAAGCTAAGAAACTATGCGCCCCCTATCGTCACCCAGGTTTTCGCGGACAACGGCGACCTCATTTCGGAGTTCGCATTCGAGCGGCGTTTCGTGGTCCCCATCGAACAGATCCCCCAAATGCTTCAGCAGGCCTTTGTCGCGGCCGAAGACAAGAATTTCTGGCAGCATCAGGGCGTGGACAAAGAAGCCATCCTGCGTGCGGCCAAAGATACGGTCACAAAGTGGAAGATCGGCGGAGGTGCGAGCACCATCACCCAGCAGGTGGCTAGGACTTTTCTGCTCACTTCGGAAAAGAAGTTCAGCCGTAAAATTAGGGAAGCCATTCTCTCGACCCGCATTGAGAACTCTTTGAGCAAGAAGCAGATCCTCAATCTCTATCTTAATCAGATTTTTCTCGGGAGCCGGGCTTATGGCGTGGAGTGTGCCGCCAGGACCTATTTCGGGAAGCATGTGAACGAATTGACTCTGGCGGAGTGCGCCCTGCTTGCGGGCTTGCCTCAGCGGCCAGCCGATTACTCTCCCAAGGTCAACCTCAATGCAGCTATGAATCGTCGAGCGTACGTGCTCGATCGTATGCTCAAGGATGGGTATATCACGCAGGAACAACATGATGCGGCATCCGAGGAGCAGCCCAAACTGGTCACGCAGTCCAATCCGTATCGCAGAATGGCGGCTGACTTCTCCGAGCACGTTCGGAGATATGTGGAAAACAAATACGGTGTAGACATGTTGACCAGGGAGGGGCTCCAGATTTACACCTCAGTTGACCTGAACATGACCCGGCATGCCAAGGACGCGATGGATCGCGGCCTCAGGGAGCTGGACAAGAGAGAAGGTTACCGCGGACCGATCAAGACCCTGAATGTGAAAGGGGTCATGGAATTCCTTGAGAAGAAGACCCGCGAACGAGAAAGACCCCTCCAGTTTGGGGAAATCATCGAAGGCGTGATAACGGACATTGACGAGGGCAATGTATACGTCCGAATGGGCAGCTATGTGAAGAATGGGGCCAAACGGGAATATGTGGGGAAGATTAAGATCGAATCCGATTCCAACTGGTGGGCCAGAAGACCGTTCATTCGCCCGGAACTGCGGACCAGGAACTTCGCGGAAGGGCACCTGCCTTTTCAGGTCGGGGACGTGATTCAGGTTCTCGTGACCGATCCCAACGGCAAGCGTCGGGACTTGTACCTGAAGAAATTCGGTCAGACCGATCCTCAGATGAAGAACTATAAGGTTTACACGGAGGATATGGTCGATTACTTCCCGCTGGAACTGGAGCAGGAGCCGCTGGTGGAATCAGCGCTCATGCTGCGGGAGAACAGGACCGGATACGTGCGGGTGCTCCTGGGCGGCCGCGGTTTTTCCGAAGCCAAGTACAACAGGGCCATACAAGCTCGGCGTCAGCCAGGATCTTCGTTCAAGCCCGTGATTTATGCAGCCGCGCTGAACAAGGGTTTCACTTGTGCGGACATGATTCTGGATTCGCCGCTCGCGCTCCCGATTCCCGGCACCGGCGAAGTTTGGCGGCCCAAGAACTACCGTGGCGGTTTTAGCGGCCCGGTGAGTTTTCGTGAGGCGATTGTCAAGTCCATCAATATCCCCACAATCAAGATCTTGCAGCACACCGGCATAGAACATGCGAAAGCGTATGCCCGGAAAATCGGATACAAGTCTCCTCTGGCGAATAACCTCACTCTGGCGCTGGGTTCTACGGGCGTGTCGCTGGAAGAGCAGTTGAACGCGTACTCGGTCTTCCCGAACCGGGGTTTCCTGGTGGACTCGGTGTACATCAAGAAAATCGTCGATCGAAACGGCAAGATCCTCGAAGAGCATCATCCGCCGGTGTTTCTCGACGATCCGCTCCAGATGGACCAGCCGCAGATTCAGAGAGTCTCCCACGAAGTCAACCCGTCGATCACTGCCACTCCAGAGAACCATGAATCCGGAACCCCCGTGGTTCGGCGACGAATCGACGAGGGGACCGCGCACATCATGACAAGCCTGCTGCAAGGCGTGATCCAGCAGGGCACAGCCACGGTGTTGAAGAAGATCGTGGGACGACCCGACATAGGCGGCAAGACGGGGACTACCAACGATAACATCGACGCGTGGTTCATGGGATTCTCGCCGGATTACACCTGCGGGGTCTGGGTAGGATTCGACGACGAGTTCACCATCGGTCACGGCGAAACCGGTGGGAAAGCTGCCGCGCCCATCTGGGGCTACTTCATGAGAGAAGTGCTGAAGGACAAGCCTGTGAAGGAATTCCCTCGCTCCGATGCCATCGAGATGCGACGCGTCGACCCGCGAACCGGCCTCGTGACAGCTTCGGCAGAGGGCGTACAAGAGATATTCAAGGTAGGGAGCGCGCCGGCTGAACTTGAGCCGGGCCTTGTCAAAGGGGCACGCTGGGACCACACAGGCGCGGACCTGGATCAGTATTGATGATCCGGGGCGCATCCGTGCCGCTTTCTTACTGCATTGGTTCGACTTCTCTTCCCTCCCCGGAAGCCAAAAGGAATCAGGACAGCCTCTGTGAGTCTTCGAGTGGGGCTCTTCGGGGCCGAAAAGAGCCTTAAGAGAGCTTGACACAGGGGTTTGCGGTATATAATTGTAGGTTGTGGCACAAAAATACCGGTATCTCAGGAGCTGGACGCGCAATCTGTTGCTTTTTCGCGCCTCCTGGGCCCTTGAGTGCTAATTCTGCGGATTACGAAGGACGGTCATATCGTGGAAGACATAGGAAAAAAAGACGATTTCTCTGAAGAAGATGCCGTAGCAGTAGACCAGGTGAACTTCTCCGACATCCCGGATGTGATTCCGCTCCTCCCTGTTCGGGATGTGGTCATCTATTCGTACATGATCCTGCCGTTGATGGTCGGCCGCGAGAAATCCATCAAAGCGGTCGAAGAGGCCATGGAGCATGATCGACTCATATTCCTTGCCACGCAACGATCGTCCACCCAAGAGGATCCTAAGCCGCAGGACATTTTCGATACCGGCACGGTCGCTATGATCGTGAAGATGCTCAGGTTACCTGACGGCAGGGTGAAGATCCTCGTTCAGGGTCTTGCCAAGGCACGCATTGTCACCTACCTGCCCACCCCGGACCATTTCAAGGTTCGTATCGAAAAGATCGCCGAACCTTCCGCGACTGCCATCAACCTAGAAGTTGAAGCCTTGATGAGGTCGGTAAAGGAGAACTCGGAGAAAATCCTCCAGCTCAGAGGCGTGATTTCGCCCGACGCGGTAGCTATCCTCGACTCCATCGAAGAGCCGGGCCGGCTCGCGGATCTGGTGGCATCCAATCTGAAGCTCAAGGTGGAAGAGTCCCAGGCCATTCTGGAGATCATCGAGCCCGTGGAAAGGCTCCGGCGAGTGAATGAATTGCTCTCAAAAGAGCTGGAGCTTTCGGCCATGCAGGCCAAGATCCAGACTCAAGCAAAGGAAGAGATGGGCAAGACCCATCGAGAATACTTCCTGCGAGAGCAACTTAAAGCTATCCAGAGCGAACTGGGCGAGATCGACGAGAAGACCAAAGAGATCGAGGAATTCCGGGCCAAAATCGCTAAGGCCAAAATGCCCAAGGAGGTGGCTAAAGAGGCTGAAAAGCAGCTTAGCCGCCTCGGTCAGATGCACCCTGACGCGGCGGAAGCCTCAATTATCCGCACGTACTTGGACTGGATGGTGGAGCTCCCTTGGGCTAAATCAACCCGTGATCATCTGGACGTGAGGAACGCGCAGAAGATCCTGGACGAAGATCACTACGACCTGGAAAAGGTCAAAGATCGCATCCTAGAATACCTGGGGGTGCGCAAGCTCAACAAGAACATGAAGGGCCCTATCCTCTGTTTCGTGGGTCCTCCCGGCGTGGGCAAGACCTCCCTTGGCAGGTCCATTGCTCGGGCTCTGGGCCGGAAATTTACCAGGGTGTCACTCGGTGGCTTGCGCGACGAAGCTGAAATCCGCGGGCATCGCCGCACGTACATAGGAGCGCTCCCCGGCAGGATTATCCAGGGCCTGAAGACTGCGAGCTCGAACAACCCCGTCTTCATGCTCGACGAAATCGACAAAGTGGGCGCGGACTTCCGCGGCGATCCTTCCGCAGCTCTGCTGGAAGTGCTGGACCCGGAACAGAACTGCGCGTTCAGCGATCATTACCTGAACGTCCCGTTTGATTTGTCAAAGGTGATGTTCATCACTACGGCCAATCTCTCGGATCCGATCATTCCCGCGCTTAAAGACCGTATGGAAGTCATCGAGATTCCCGGGTACGTGGACGAGGAAAAGCTCAAAATCGCCCGGCATTTTCTCATTCCACGGCAAATCAAAGAAAACGGGATCAAACCGGAACACTTCAGAATTACTGACGAGGCTATTCTCGGCATCATCAATCAGTATACCCGTGAAGCGGGCCTGAGAAACCTGGAACGAGAAATCGCCAACCTATGCCGCAAGATGGCTCGGATGATTGCAGAAGGGGAAAAGAAGCTCCCCGCGATCACTGCCAAGAATCTGCATAAGTACCTGGGTGTGCCCAAGTTCCTGCCTGATGAAGAGCGACGGGAAAACGAGGTGGGTGTGGCCACAGGGCTGGCATGGACTCCTTACGGTGGTGATGTGCTTCACATCGAGGCCACACCCATGGAAGGGAAAGGGAACCTCCTGCTCACCGGCCAGTTGGGCGACGTAATGAAGGAGTCGGGCCATGCGGCTATGTCCTATTTTCGGTCCAGGGCTTCGCGATTCGGGCTTAAGGACAAGTTCTACTACGCGAAAGATATCCACGTGCATGTTCCGGCGGGCGCGATACCCAAAGACGGGCCCTCTGCCGGAGTTACCATGGCGACTGCGGTGATCAGCGCACTCACAGGCATCCCGACGAGATCCGACGTGGCCATGACAGGCGAAATTACCCTGCGTGGGCGAGTGCTGCCCATAGGTGGTTTAAGGGAGAAATCACTGGCCGCGCTTCGGGCAAAGATTTTTACCATCATCGTGCCGCAACAGAACGAAAAGGACTTGAGCGAGATCCCGAAGCATATTCGACGCAAGCTCGATTTCAAGCTCGTCAAGCACATGGATGATGTGCTCAAGATCGCACTAATAGAAGACCCCGAAAAGCATGCGAAGGCGCTGAAAGGTTCGGACGGCAAAAAGCCCGTTGAAGCGAAAAAGCCCCTGCCGCGCACGGGCAAGTCTCAGCCGGCTCGGCAAGCGGCTCGCAAGAAGAATTCTCGGCCGGCGGTCCGAATCTGAGCTTCCGGAAAACCTCATGAGCACTCTAACGGTCGTGTATGTCCTGTTGCTGATTGCGGGTATCGGGTGGGTCGTTTACCGGATCTCTTTGTACATGCGCACGGAACGAGAACGAGAAGCCCGCTGGACCAAGATGTTCACCGACGATCAGTTCAAGAAGTACCTAGCCAAGATGGGCTCGAAGAACCCCACGGCTGCAGAGACAAAATCCGTTCGTAAGGAAGAGGGCGAGACAGCACGCCCAAGGACCAAGCCACCGTCGTCAGACACATAGCTCTTCCCACCTTCACAAGTATTGGTGACTACAAATGCGGAGGGTGCTGGCCACGGCTTCGCGGCGAGCGAAGTCCTAGAGCAAGTGTCAAGAATAATGCCCGATTGCCGCTTGGGCTTTGGTAGGTGCCGGCCTCCGTGCCGGCACATTGTTCTTAACAATATCACCCAGCTCGGGCCGGCAGAGCCTGCCCCGGACGTGATCCGGAGGACGCCGGCACCTACCAGAATGGAATGGGAGCCGTGTGTAAGGATATCACCTGTCAGAAAGCGAATTCGTATGTTTTCGCGCCGAGCGCAGTTCTAAAGTGTCCTGGTTGATTGAAACCGTTACCAGAGAGAGCAATGGGCGATCGCCGGATAGGTGTAGCAATTACGTGGCGCCGTGTCGCGGGGTCTTAGGGTAATTATGCTCTTGGCCCCGGTTGACAACCACCCTACCTGAAGACTGGACGACGATCCTTGACCTAAGTCAAAAATCGTACAAAACAACAAAATTTTTCTTGAAGCCGATTTAGTGCACGCAATCAGCGTGGCGGATCGGGAACAGCGTCAAGTGTCGCTGCTGAAATCACTTTCTTGTCTCTAATGAAGTCGATGAGCAGGTCGCTGATTTGGGAAGAGTCCTGATAAACGTTCGTCGCGGCTTCTTTGAACATGGTGTACCCATCGCCGCCGGCCATGAGGAAATCATTTGTCGCGACGGAATAGGTGCGCTGAGAATCAAAAGCTCGGGTTCCCACTTGACGGATAGAAACCCGGCCGTCTCGCGCATCCCACGCTATGCCGTAAGTTTGGAGCTTTCCGCCGCTCCCTTCTGGAAGCTCCAAGCTCCTTTGCATCACTTTGGCCAGGTCTGAGCCTTTCAAGTCCACCTTGACCACCGTGGACCCAAAGGGAAGCACCGTGTAGATGTCGCTCAAGGTGATGTCCCCTGCGTGCAGGCTTGCTCTGATGCCGCCTCCGTTGATCACCGCGGCATCTGCATTCACGCTCTTGGCCACGGCGAAGGCAATAAGCTTCCCTAAATTCGTCTGCCGGCCCGATCGCACCTGACTTCGACCTCCCTCGAGCAGGATCTGGGTGCTGCCGATCACTGTCTTGAGCTGCGCATCCATGCGAGATTTGTACTGCTCGATGACCGCGGCTATTTGTGGATCTTCTTCCAGTGATGCTTCCAGAGGTATCAAACGCCCCGCGTAATGCACGACCCGGCCCCGTTTCACATCCAAGTTCAATTTGCCCACATAGCGTGCGTATGCGCCGGCTTGCACGATGATCGTATCCCGAACCTTGAGGGGCTCCTTGATTGCCGTGTGCGAATGACCACCCACAATCACGTCTATGGCAGGGAAGGCCTCGGCCAGTTGCTTGTCCACGTCAACGCCGACATGAGTGAGAGCGATGACCAGATCCTCATTACGGCATCGCTTGAGGAAATGCTTCGCCGCGACTTCCGGCTTGAGGAACGTTAACCCCTGCACGTTTCTCGGATGCGTGGTGACCGGGGTCTGATCGGTGGTGAGGCCAAATATAATCACCGGAGTTTGAGACGGACGAAAGGTCGTCCCCATGCTTTCTTTGAACACCAGGCGTTCTTGTTGATCCAAGATGTTGGCGCTCAGCAGAGGGAAGCGCATCATGGGTTCAAGCCGCGCGACCAGATGATCTTTGCCGAAATCGAACTCATGGTTACCGACAACCATCGCGGTGAAGCCCATTTCATTCATGAGCTTGACGCCCATTTCACCTTTCCAAACCGTGGAGAAGGGAGTCCCGGTAAGCAAGTCGCCACCACAGAGCACGAGCGTCTTGCGCCCTTGGCGTTCGTTCTCGGCGATTTCGCGTTTTATGACGGTCGCAGCCTTAGCAAATCCGCCGATAAGCCCGGTCTCGTCTTTCTCCTGGTAAGGCACGTAGTGGGCATGAGGATCGTTCATATGCAGAATGGAGATCCGCAGGGTGTCGTCAGCCGCGGACGTGTACGAAAAAAGCAGGACAACAAGAAAGATCGCTCCCGCAACTATCAAACCTTTTCGAGGTACGAAAGACACAATTCTCAAGCGCATCGCGCGGAAATCTCCTTTTCGCCAGAACGACATGGTCGGGGTGGCCGGATTTGAACCGGCGGCCTCGTGCTCCCAAGGCACGCGCGCTAACCAGGCTGCGCTACACCCCGACGTTCCACTTATAAGATGCGGAAATCAAAATCGCAAGAGCCCCGTCCGCAGGCGAGATAGGTGGAGGACATGAAAGTGGGCCTTCGCGCGGCGTGTCATGTCACTCCTTACCTGGAGCCAGAGTTGTGAGGTATTCGGCCAATTGCCGCAGAGCCTTGCCACGATGGCTCACTTGGTTCTTGGCTTGTCTGTCCATTTCCGCGAACGTGCAGCCGGCCTCAGGAAAATAGAACACCGGATCGAACCCGAATCCGCCCAACCCACGCGGCTCGCGTGTAATCTGACCTTCGCAGGTTCCCATAAACATTGTGCTCTGGCCATCGGGCCACGCAAGAGCCACCGCACAGACAAATTGTGCGGAACGCTGCTGTTCCGGCACGTCCCGCATTTCGTTCAGAAGCTTGGCTATCCTGTCAGCGTCAGAAGCCCCTTCACCCGCGTACCGCGCAGAATGCACTCCCGGTCGGCCTCCCAGAGCATCCACACACAGCCCTGAATCGTCCGCGAGCGCAGGGATACCGGTAGCGTCCGCCAGGATGCGTGCTTTCTTGAGCGCATTTCCCTCGAAGGTTGCCGCATCCTCTACCACATCGGGCGCTTTAGCCACATCGTCCAGCGAAAGAAACTTCACGGGCAGTTTTGCCACGAGGTCACGGATCTCTCGAACCTTTCCTTTGTTCCGGGTGGCGATGAGTATGCGGGCAGGGAGTCGCTTCTTTGTCAATAATTAAACTCCAACGATTCCTCTTGGTTCGTAGAAGCGATGGCCAATTGATTGTCCGTCACCCCGGACTTGATCCTGGGTCCAGTCCCGCGTTCCGCGGGATTGAAAAGACTGGATTCCTGCTTCCGCAGGAATGACGGAATCGCGCTGCCTCGAATCGGACAGAATTCTTGGCCACAGGTGTAGTTAGGATTCAGTTGGCAGCGGCCAACAACTGTCATTGCGAGCGCAGCGAAGCAATCTCAGCGCTAAAGGACGGAGATTGCTTCGTCCCCCGGATCGAGTCCGGGGTCCTCGCAATGACAGATAGCGTCAAACTCCCCCGCGCAATTG
>JBMOME010000080.1:0-2201 GCA_049323095.1 Thermodesulfobacteriota bacterium | reverse complement strand
GAAGAAGCCCTTGTGCCATTATCCCTTCACCTCGTTGGTGATAGATTCCGTGTGCAAAACGAATTCTATCCTCTTGATCCCTCAAGAACAACGAGGTTTTTTACTTTCTTTGACCCGCGATCTAGGTCAATAGGACGTTTTCTTTCGGTTACGCAAGCGAGGGCCTTGCTCCTAGTCGAATAAAGGGCCTCAGTAGGACCGGCATCCCCGGATCAAGTCCGGGGCAGGCTTTGTCGGTCATTTAAAACGGGTATTTTGTCAGCTAGGTGTCCTTGGTCCGGGACCGGCAAGATGCCGGTCCTACTGACGGTAGATGACAGGGAAGGTTGGGGGGAAGGAAACCCGACACGATTGCCTCGGACAGCCGTTGTGTCGGATTTCGCATTGATTAGCCCGGCCCACAAGCACGGAATCTTAGAGACGTATCCTGGACGCACGACCTGTAGGGGCGCACGGCCGTGCGCCCCTACCATGAGGGCTTTCGACGCCATTGCGTCATATCCTCCTCGAAGGAAGATATGTCTTTAGACTTTCCGTTCCCGGTCTTGCCAGTACCTGGCGCGTATCTCTCGTTTGAGCACCTTGCCATAATTGTTTTTGGGGAGCGCATCCACAAAGTCGACTGATTTCGGTTTCTTGTACCCGGCAATGTGGTCTCTGCAAAACTCGATGATCTCCTTTTCGGTCGCGGCCAACCCCACTTTGAGCACGCAGACCGCTTTGATGGCCTCTCCCCACTTGGGATCAGGAACGCCGACCACAGCCACCTCGCTGATACTGGGGTGCTGGATGATCACTTCTTCCACCTCGCGGGGGTACACGTTTTCACCTCCGGTAATGATCATGTCCTTTGAACGATCCATGATGAAGACGTACCCCGCGTCATCCATGTGTCCCAGGTCGCCGGTGTGCACCCACCCGTTTCGCAGGGTCTCGGCAGTTGCTTGAGGATTGCGCCAGTACCCTTTCATAGCAAGGTCGGATCGGGTGACGATTTCTCCCATCTGGCCGCGTGGCGCCTCGGTGTCATTCTCGTCGAAGATCTTCACTTCCACGTCGGTGCGCGCGAATCCCGCGGAGCCGAGTCGTCTACTCTGTTCAGGGGTGCCGTCAAGCACGTGATCCCGATGAGGTAAGTACGTGATAGTCATGGGGGATTCAGCCTGGCCGTAGAGTTGCACGAGACAAGGGCCGAGTTTTCGCAGCGCTTCTTTTGAATCTTCGACCAGCATGGGGCCGCCGCCATACACTAACGACTTGAGCGAGCTGTGATCGTACCGACCAAGTGCTGGACTGTCGACCAAAAGCTTCACCATGGTAGGGGCCGCGAACATATTGGTAATGCGGTATTCTTGGATAGTCCTGAAAACCAATTCCGCATCGAAGGATTTGGATTCCAGGATAATGTTGGCAGCCGCCTTGCCCACGTTGGGAAGCGCGTAACAGCCGCTGCCGTGAGAGAGCGGCGCAGCGTGCAGGATTGCCTCTTCAGAGCCGAAACCAGGGCAAATGTCCGCATAGAAGTTCATGCTCATGGCAAGAAGATTCCGATGGGTCAGCATGGCTCCTTTGGGCAGGCCCGTGGTTCCGGATGTGTAAAACAGCCACGCGAGGTCATCCGGCTGCACCAGCGCGTCGTTCCAAGCATCGGAAGCGGGTGTGAGCAGGTCCTCGTACAGGAGCATCTCTCCTTCGGGATCGGCGAGCGTTATCAGGTGCGTCGCTCCCGGGATCTTGTCCCGGATGCTGAGGACTCCCTGATTGAATTCGGACGAGAAGATCACTGCCTTAGATTCCGAATGATCGGTGATGAATGCGTATTCTTCCGGGTGGAGGCGGAAATTGATGGGCACCGCGCCGCACCCGGCCTTGAAACAGCCGAACATGGATTCGAGCATCTCAGGGTAGTTGTATTGCAACAGGGCCACGTTGTCGCCCTGTTGGACACCGAGGTTTCTCAGCGCATTCGCAAGCTTGTTTGCGCGGGAATTGAACTGCGCGTACGTGAACCGACGGTTTCCGTGCGCAATCGCAAGGTTGTTCGGAAAGGTTTGAGCTGACTTGGTCAACAAGGTTCCTATGTTCATGGCCACCTCCTGCTCAGCTCGATTCCGTCGTTAAAGCTCACTGGCGCTCAGGATGGTTGCAGGGGATAGGAGTTTTTGGGGGAGGGGTCCGGGGAGGGCCCTTTTTGCAAAAAG
>JBMOME010000079.1:0-2202 GCA_049323095.1 Thermodesulfobacteriota bacterium | reverse complement strand
GAGCGTCCATCGGGCACAGTCGTGGATTCAGACCCCGATTTCACGCCCCGCACCCGTCATGAACGCGTCTGTGCAGCCTCTCGGAACCAAAAACCGGTACATGACCAAAGTAGACCGTGGATTCTGGTTGAACTTCCCTATTGACAAAAGCACCATCTTGCAATTAAATGGTCTGGATTTTTGGAGGTGAGGGAAATATGGAGATACTCTTCTTCATATCTATAGGGGTAGCAATCCTCTGGCTCGCGTTTGGCGACAAGCGAGACTGGAAAGGTATCAAGTAGCAGACCTACAATCGGCACGACAACTCTGACCGGAAGTCTTTCGTAAGAAGCCTTCCGGTTTCTGTTTTTTTGCCGTTTGATGAGGGAAGTCGGTGGGAGTGGGTCTCAGTCGGACGCTCACCACGTAGCTGCTAATCCGGGCTGGATGTCACGAACAGGTGTGGTCCCTGTCTCGTCATCGTCACTTGATGCGCATAGATAAAGCGTTTGCAGTCCGCGAAAAACAATTCCTTCCGGCGGATCAGGTCCTTGATGATGAATTTGGCCTCGTCAGGCACGTCGTGGGGAGGCCTTTCGATCATATCGTCCACTTCTTGCTTCATCCCGCGCTCAAGAAGCAGAGCCGCGTTCCAGGCCACCACTGCGGCTGAATAGAGCGCCTGCCAATCTTCTTCATCTCTCGCCAATCGCGAATAAGGCGCGGCAAAATCGATCAACACTTGGGACATCTTCACTCTGGGGAAAGGTGGAGGCCCAAGCTCAATGCGAGAACGGGCAGCCGATCCTTGCGCGCGACTCGGGCGTCCCTCGACCTTCTTCGTCTTCTTGGTTTTTCCCGTTTTGGTCTTGTCTCGTGCCATTGCGCTATGCTCCCCCGATCGCGACGGTACGCACGGCAGCCTGCCGAGTACCGCGAGACATGGAACCAGTCAAGAACAAAATCCTTTGCGGATGTGGGCTATCCGGTCCAACGGTTGTGGGCAAGCGAGGAAAAAGAATTGCGACAGGTTGGTGAGTGAGGAGTCCTGCGGGAAGGTCCGGGAACCCACTTCTTACAGAAAAGAGGGTCCCCGGGATCGTTGATCTACCCTTATTCGTGCACAGCGGCGGCTTCAGGTGCTTGGATGTTCTCCACCCGTACCGCGCATACCTTGAACTCAGGGATTTTGCAGATGGGATCGAGCGCAGGATTGGTCAGCACATTCGCGTTTGCTTCCATAAAGTGGAAGCTCATGAAGATCGTGCCCTTTTCCACCAGGTCGGTGAGCAGCACCTTGCTGACCACTTCGCCCCGTCTTGAGACAATCTTAGCCTGATCGTTGTTCTTGAGCCCCAGTTCACGGGCGTCTTCCGGATGAAGCTCCACATAGCCCTCAGGCATCTCCCGATCGAGCGTGGGCGAGTTCCGGGTCATGGTGCCAGTGTGGTAATGCGGGAAAAACCTGCCCGTCGTCAGTTGGAAGGGATACTCCGCGTCCACCAGCTCTTCAGGCGGTCTGTACTCGATTGCATGGAACAGTCCTTTGCCTCGGGTGAATCGCTCCTTGTGCAGGACAGGAGTGCCCGGATGATCCGCTGACGGGCACGGCCACGGGATGCCGCCCTTCTCCAGGCGTTCATAGCTCAAACCCGCGTAGCTGGGAGTGACCTTGGCGATCTCCTGGAAGATCTCGTCGGGCGATTCATAGCTCATGGGGAGCCCGAATTTCGTGGAAAGCTCGCAGATGATCTGCCAATCAGGTTTCGCGTCACCCGGCGGGTCGACCGCTTTGCGCACTCGGAGGACGCTCCGTTCCGTGTTGCTGAACGTCCCGTCTTTCTCCGCGAAACAAGCGCCCGGGAGCACCACATGTGCCAGTTCCGCTGTGTCCGTCAGGAAGATGTCCATTACGACCAGAAATTCAGCCGATTGGAGCGCGTGGCGCACATGATTGGTATCCGGGTCGCTCCCGATCGGGTTCTCTCCCATTACGACCAGGCCTTTAACCGAACCGTCTTCAAGACCATGCATCATTTCCATGATGGTGTAGCCCACCTTTTGTGAAAGCTGGGCTTGCCACGCATCTTCGAACTTCTTCTTCACACCCTCATCGATGACCGGCTGATATGCAGGATACACGTTGGGCAGGCCGCCCATGTCGCACGCGCCCTGCACGTTGTTCTGGCCGCGAAGAGGATTGACACCCGTTGACGGTCG
>JBMOME010000078.1:0-18309 GCA_049323095.1 Thermodesulfobacteriota bacterium | reverse complement strand
TTTCCAGCCGGGGTCCACCACGTAGGTCGTATCCAGGGCCTCGATGATTGCAGGCCCTTGTAGCGAGTTGCCCGGTTCCAGAGCTTCAAACACGAATACCGGTGTTTCTTTGAATCCTCCCAAAGCAGCCCAGTAAGCCTGTCGCGGATCTCGCACCGCAGCTTTTGGCGGCTCAGTGCCTGCGGGCTTGGCTGCGTTCATCGTTGGGGGCTGGGTCTGGACCATGGCCGTCAAATAGAAGCACTCCACATTTATGCCGCCGACAGGGAAGGTGGCTTCAGGCGAGTACGTGGCTGAGTACGCCGCGGTGAACTTGTCACACAGTTCCTTGAAGTCTTGGGCGCCCTGCGCTTCCAGGAAGGGTGAAACCACTTTGGTCAGGTTGTATTGCGTGCCGTACCGCATATCCAGCTCAAGCCGGAACTGGATTTGCTCCGGGCTAAAGCCTTCCAACATCAGGTCGCGGACAGCCAGATCCTTCAGCTCGTTCACCACTGCGTTGAAGCCGGCCACGTCGTCGGAATAGGCTTGAGTAGCCCACTGGAAGATCTTCATCGTTCGGGATTTTTCCCAGACTTGCTGCACATTGACCGTGCACGCTCCAAAAGCCCCAAACACAGGAGAAAAGGAAGGCACAATAACCTTCCGCACTTCGAGATAAGGCGCAAAACCACACGCGTGCGTGGCTCCTGCGCCTCCACCTGCGAACAAGACGAAATCCCTCGGGTCATGCCCCTTGAGAACCACTTCCTTGAACACTTCCTGACCCATGCGTGCGTCAACAACACGACGTATTCGGTCCGCGGCCTCGACAACGCCGATCCCGAGCGGCTTGGCGATCTTCTGCTCGATGACCTGGCGGCTCAACTCCGGGTCCAGGAGCATGTTCCCTCCCAGGTAGTTGTCCGGATTCAAGTACCCCAGCACCAGGTCAGAGTCCGTGACGGTAGGTTCAGTTCCGCCCTGATCGTAGCAGGCAGGGCCGGGCATTGAACCGGCAGATTGAGGGCCGACTTCCAGCGACTTGCCCAGCAATTCGTTGATCCAGGCAATGGATCCACCGCCTGCGCCGATGGACATCACTTCGATGGCCGAGACATTTGTCCGCCAGCGATCTATGACGGGGATAAACCCGTACGTGCGGATTTGACCGCCGTCGATGACCCCGATGTCGAAAGACGTGCCCCCCATGTCCGTGAAGATCACGTTGTCGAGTCCGTAAAGCTTCCCCAGGGTCAAAGCGCCGTGGAGGCCGGCCACCGGACCAGCGTTGTGGGTAAGGACGGCCCTGCTGCGGGAAACCTTTTTCATGCCGCCCGTGTTGTGGACCAGCACCAACGGTCTGGCATAACCGCCGTCACGGAGCTCGTTCACCAGCTTGTTAAGCTCGTCGGCCATCACGCCGTGAAGATAGGCATTCACGATTGCCGTAATGAAGCGGGTATATTCACCGGATTTGGGAGAAACCTCATGCGATAGGATGACGGGCATGGAGCCAAGGTAATCTTCGGGATATTCTTCTTCTATGATGCTCTTGATCATTCGCTCGTGCGCGGGATTGGCAAACGACCAAAGGAGGCACACCACGAAGCCCATTGCCCCGCGATCCACAAGTATCTGCAATTTCTCCAGAACATCTTCGCGACGCAGGGGACAGACCACCTGACCGAAGGAATCGACTCGCTCCCGCACGCCAACAACCATGTCTCGAGGAATCAGAGGCGCGGGTTTTCGGATTCGTGCCAGGTCCTTGTTCTCTTGCGTGCTCAACCCGTCTGCCCAACTTCGGCCTCGTCCCAAGAAGATGGTGTCCTCAAAACCCGCTGTCGTAATCAGTCCGAGCTTTGGGCCGGTCCGCTCGATGAGGGCGTTTGTCCCAAGCGTGGTGCAGTACCGGACTGCTTCCGTGCTCGCCAAGAAATCCGTAACGCTTACGTCGAATCGATTCGCCAGGTCTCGGATGCCCTTCATGAAGCCCACGGACAAATCGTAGTGAGTGGTCGGTGTCTTGGTGACTCGTAGCTTTTTGCCATCCTCCACCGCGAAGAAATCTGTGAATGTGCCGCCAATATCGATAGCTATGCCGAAACCCATCTAACGCCTCCTTTTGACACGGGCTATGGACCGATCCGGTGGATTTCGTCGACCAGTTTGTGGAGCGTTTCCAAATCAATGTCCCGCGTAACCGGGCCGTGGCTGGTGAAGAAAAACTTGCGTCCGCCCGTAGAACGATAAAGCTCCCGGCCTTCCTCGATGAGTTGCTTGGAACTCGCGAAATCGTCCAAAGGCAAGCCCAGGCCGAAGCCTAAAGATTCTGAGCCGAGTCCCAACATGTCGGGAATGGTCGGCAGGGATCCGTCCGCCGAGGGGCCTAGCACATAGAGATCCATTTTCAGAGCGGAGAATGCCTTGAGCTGGTTCGGATTGTACCCCTGAAGATACAAACCGGCACTAACGTTGTAGTACGACAGGACGTTCTTCAGCGTCTGGTAAATGCGGCGATGCGCAGGGGTCAGCTCTGTCAGAGCCAGAGGGCGTCCTTCCATGAACATGAGCACATCCGGCCGAGTTTGACAGAAGGCTTCTGCAACCCGGAGAGCGAGTTGTTTAACCTCATTCACGCGTGTCGGTCCCTGGTCATACCCGAAAACCTGGCTCGCCAAAGTTACCGGGCCGGTCATGGCCGCTATACATGCCCGTTCCGATCTGCAGACCTGAAACACGCGGCTGGTTACCTCCAGGGCGGTCTTCATCCTGCCCTGAAGTTCCGGCGCTTCGTGCACTTGTCCAGAATGAGGCGGCAAAACCACAGGCCGGTCCCGGTCCCAAACGATTTGGCAGCCGCAGGCTTCGGCCATGAAACTAAAATGGAATCCAACGACAACGCCGTCGAATCCGAACAATTCCGTGGTCTTAATCAAACTGTTGGCCCACAGAGTCGGGTCGGAAGTAAGCGTCTCAAAGGGCGTTCCGTCGATCCGAGCCGGCAGTCCGCGAGTCAGGGGCACGAAGGCAGGCCTCGACATTGGTTCGCCCTTGAGAAACTTGGTGAATAGAAGCCGACCGCTCACCATGCTACATCCCATGCCTCTTTTTGAGCGCGTCGATGTCCAGCTCAATGTCGTGAGTGAGCGGATGACCCGGGGGCAAGTACTCGTTTTCGATCATTGTTCCGCAGTTCGGGCAGTAGAACTCCACCAGGCGGACATATTCAGGGTCCGGTGAGAATGAATACGCTTGTCCTTCCACCAGCGGTGGATGTACCTCAGGGAAGGGTTTTTCAGCGACCAGACATCCTTTCTTGTAGTTCTCCCGAGCCCCGATAAGAGGATGTCCGCATGGTTGACAGCACCACTGCTCTTTTTCCAAATCGATTTCGAGGTATTCGGTGATGCGCACCTTCATGGCTATTGGACCTCCTCCGCAAAGATGTTGTTGTGCTGGTCAACCGACATCTTCCACTTTTCTGAGAGCATAAACGTGGTGTGTTCCGATTCGATGACCGCTGGCCCCACGATCTGGTGGCCATTGCCCAGACGTGCCCTGTCATAGACGGGGACCTGCGCAGGTTTTGTTCCGTCGCTGAGAAACACCGATCTCATTCCCTTCTTAGCCTTTTCCGGACCGTGATCGACCATCGGGCTCGTGACCGTCTGGTAGTGCGGTATTGGCGCGCTCGCACGGAGCCCCAACGTTGTTATGAGATACCCGCCTTTCGCGGCCTTGCCTGTGCTGGAAATCTCATTGCGTGACTGCTCCATCAGGGCTTTCACTTTGGAAGGGCTTTCGAATAGGTCAATGTCGGCAGTAAGCTTGACTTCTCGGCTACGGTCAGGCGCTTGAATGAACAACTCCAATTCCCACGCAATTTGTTCCGAAGAGAATCCCTCGCCGCGCATGTCACGCTCTGCTTCGGCACGCATTTCCGTCAATGGCTGAGCCAGCGCCTGCAGGCCGCTCTTCGCATCAAACGGATGATCGACCCTCCGGTAGTACAAGTGACCCACGTCCATGCTTGATGAGGAATACGCGGAAAAAACCGCGGAGAACGGGGTGATCACAATCTTTTTCAGGCCCGCGATCCCGGCTATGTCGCAGCAATGAGCCGGGCCCGCTCCTCCATACACCACCAGGAGAGGATCCACATCCGACGCAGTTTCACTCTTCAGGCGCTTGACCTCATTGCCCATCGCTTCGTCAATGGTCTGCTTGATCATCAAAGCGGCCTGCTCGCATGAAATGCTGAGCGGCTGAGCCACCTTCTCGGTCATCGCGGCTCTGGCCTTTTCCAAATGAAGCTTCATGGTTCCGCCGAGGAAATAGTCAGGATCCAGTATTCCGAGAATGAGGTCCGCGTCGGTTACCGTGGGTTCCATACCACCTAAGTCGAAACAGACAGGGCCGGGAAGGGCGCCCGCGGACTGGGGGCCCACTTGCAGCTTCCCCCGCTTCACGGAAGCGATGGAGCCGCCTCCTGCGCCGATTGCCCGGATGGCAAGCATCGGAACGTTGACCGAGAGGCCTTCCACATCCGGCCTCAACGAGTAGCTGGCCTGGCCATGCCGCACATAACCAACGTCAAACGACGTGCCGCCCATATCCATTGAGATCAGGTCTTGCACTCCATACAGTTGCCCGATCGATCGAGCGCCCAAGACTCCCGCAGCAGGGCCCGAATTGTATGTATTGATCGCTCGCGTCTTAGCCACCCGCGCAACTGCCCCATTGTTGTGCACAATGAATAGGCTCCGTCTGTACAGCCGCCTGCGCAGCTCCTCGCCGGCCTTGTAAAGAAGGCGCACCAGTTTGGCATGGATGTACGCGTTCAGAACTGCGGCATTCAGTCTCTCGATTTCCCCGGAACGACGAGAAATGTCAGAAGAGAGGAACACCGGAACCGACCCGAGAAAGTCACGCGGATATTCCGCTTTAATTGCCTTGCGCACCAGTTGCTCATTGCCCGGGTTGGAGTCCGAATTGACAAAGCAAGCCACCAAACAGCGCGCTCCCTGGTCGATCAGCTTTTGGGCCGCTTTCAGGGCAGCCGTTTCCTCGGGAGGTTTCAGGATTTCCCCCTCCGGCGACACACGCTCTTCAATTCCCAGGACCATGTCGGGCAAGACCAGTGGCGGCTTTCCGTTGTCACTTTGGATAGGCGCCAGATCTTCTCGCCCGGAGGTGACGAGGAGTCCGATCTTGCTGCCGTCTCTCTGGATAATGGTGTTGGTACCGATCGTGTTGGAGAAGCGAACGATATCCGTTTCGTACAAAAGGTCCTCGACGGAAACGCCGAGGCGACCCGCGCCCGCGTTCACGCAATTCAGGAAACAGACGGTGAGATCATGTGGCGTAGTCGGCACTTTGACAGTGGCGACCCGATCCCTGCCGACAAAGAATCCATCCGTGAAAGTCCCCCCTGTGTCGATGTCTATGGTGTACCCCATGCGTTCGCCTCCTGTTCGCCCTAGATCGAATGGTCAAGGCAAGGTCTGGCTGCCTCCGCGAACTATCGTTGTGAGAAACCCGCATCTGAGCTATCGATACGCAAAGCCCCATTGACGGCAAAAGAAACCACTTGTTCAGAAGCTTCCTGCAGAGACATGGGGCCGTCGCTGCGATACCAACGGAAGAACCAATTCACGAGCGCCAAGACATTGAATGCAGTAACGGTAAGGCTATCTCCACGCAAAAGGCCGGCTTCCTTGAGAGGACGCAACACGTCTCGATAGATGTCGAGGATCTCGTGCTGGATGCGCCGGTTCACCTGCCTACCTTCCAGGGAGAGGTGTTCTTCTTCAAGAAAGAGGATCTTGCCTTCTTCGCTGCGCTCCCACCCCACATTGCAGTGCGTGAGCACGAGGCACCTGAATCGGTCCAGGGGTTCGTTGTCCTCCTGCGCGGCCTCCCTGAGACTGGCTACGAGTTTTTCGGAAATGGTTTCAAGAATGGCCAGAACAAGGCCTTCTTTGTCGCCGAAGTAGTGATAGATGTTGGAAAGGCTGGTATTGCACGCCTTTGAGATGTCACGGATAGAGGTGCCCCGGAATCCTCTGGCCGCGAATAGCGAGATCGCGGCTTGAATGAGCTCCTCTCTCTTGTTTCCACGCTCAGACATGCTTCTCCCTCATTGGGAGGGAAGGGCGGTGAAGGGTTTGGATGTGACGGCTTCTTATTCGGTGGTGGTTGTATCGAACGTTCGATACATTGTCAAGAAAAATCGCTTTCATGTAATAAACTCAGCGGGTTATCGATACATACCCAGCCCATGTCGTGGTAAGGATTCAGTTACGTGCGGGAGTCAAGTGCATCTAACCTGTCATTGCGAGGACCCCGGACGTGATCCGGGGGACGAAGCAATCCCCTTATTTGAAGGTAGGGAGATTGCTTCGCTGCGCTCGCAATGACACTCTCCCCACGCGTAACTGAACGATTAGATGTCTTGACAAAGTAGAATATACGTTCTAGTATTTCGATACTAATGGGACGGAGCGCTAAATATACCGCGGATCAGTTTGTCGATGCCGCACTTGAACTTGTGGCTGATCGTGGGCCCTCCGCGGTCACGATTTCGGCCGTTGCGGGGAAGCTTCGCGCACCCGTGGGTTCTGTGTATCACCGTTTCACGTCCAGGGATGTTCTCCTCGCGAAGCTCTGGTTACGTACCGTGCGGTCCTTCCAGCGAGGATTCCTCGAGGCACTTCGTCGGGGAGACGGCCTGGAAGCGGCCCTTTACACGCTCCAGTGGGTACGAGCCCATCCGAAAGAGGGGAAGCTCTTGTTGCTCTATCGCCGAGAGGAACTTGTTTCAGGCCCGTGGCCCCAGGAAATCCAGAGCGTGGCTGCAGATCTTACAACTGAATTGGACGGTGCTATCAAGGATTTCACCCGACATCTGTTCGGCCGGGTGACCGCCGAAACGCTTCTCCGAACCGTGTTCGCGCTCGTCGATGTGCCTTATGCCGCGGTGCGGAGGAGTCTGAAGGCGGGTGAATCTCCGCCCATTGAATTGGACGATCTTGTGTCAACAACCTACCAAAGCATCCTGGGGAGCCTTCCATGAAGATCCGTAATATCCACGAGCGCACACTTCCCGGATCGATTGAGGCAGTTGCCGGGTTGCTTGACGGCCTGTCGACCCCCAATGACCGATTGTGGCCCCGCGATCGGTGGCCTCCAATTACGATGGACGCTCCGCTCCGCGTCGGTGCGGCCGGCGGACACGGGCCCGTGCGCTACCGGGTTTCGGAGTACTATCCGGGGCGCAAGATCGTTTTCAGCTTCGACAATTCAGGGTTGACCGCCGGATTCGACGGACGGCACTATTTTGAAGCTTTGCCGATCGGCGGCCAAGTCACGCTTCGCCACGTCCTGGAAGCAAGGTGCGGTCTGCGCGCATGGCTGCATTGGATTGCAGTTATTGAGCCCCTACACAACGCGTTGCTGGAGGACGCGCTCGACCGGGCCCAACGTGCATTGAATCCGTCATCGTCCGCATCCACTCCCTGGAGCCTGTGGGTGCGCCTGCTTCGCTTTGTCATAAGAGCGAGGTAAGCGTTCAGCGGTAAATCCGGCGCGAGACCCTTGTGTACCGATGCGCCTTTAAGAAAGTAAGACGGGGAGCACCCGCAAGCCAATCCGTGACTACTTTCGAGAACTGCTCTAGGCGTGCAATCCGACAACTCGATACAGCGTGATCGGATCTTCCAATCCTTTGAGGAGACACTCCCTTGTCTGGTCCACGAGGAGTCGGCCGTTAAGGTGCGTGTGGACTTCCGGCGAGACGAGCACTTCTCCGCCTGCGGTTTGAGACTCAATCCGGAACGCAAGATTGATGGGACTGCCCAATGCCCCGTATTTCTTGCGCTTTTCAGAGCCTATATTCCCAACGATCAGTTGGCCACAATTGATGCCGATTCCCATGCGGAGTTCCGGTAAGGCACGTTGAGCCAATTGCACATTGAGCTCCTCCATGGCCCGTTGCATATCGAGGGCGCAGCGCACTGCACGTACGCAATGATCCTGCAAGGCCTGTGGAGCGCCAAAGAAGACCAGTATCCCGTCGCCGGTGAATTCGTCGATGGTGCCTTTGTGGGCGACGATGATTTCCGTCATGGTTTCCAGGTAGCGGTTGATAATCTGCAGGACCTGGCGGGGCTCAAGGGCTTCGGTCAATCGGGTGAATTCTCGAAGATCGGACACAAGAACCGATATATCTCTCAATTCCCCCTTCAGCTCGACGCCGCCGGGCGACTTGAGTATCTCGTCAACAACCTCCCTGCTGAGGTAACGCCCGAAGGTGTCCTTTACGGTATCGGCTTCTTTGAGATCCCGAATCATTTGATTAAAGCCTTCTCCCATGTGGCCGATCTCGTCGTTGGAAACCACCGGAACATGCGTGTCCAGGTCGCCCTTGCGCACTGCCGTCATAGCCGACTCAAAGCTCTGCAAAGGCTCGGATACGCTCTTGGCCAGGAACACGGCGAGCCCCACGGCCACAATGCCGAATACTCCCAGCACGAACCAGATCATATCCGGCATGTACATGAGGAAATTATCCAGCGACTGCTGTCCTGCTTTGATATCGTGGATTTGCTTTAGGGCAAGATGGCTCACGAGCGTCAGAGGCAGGCATCCTATCACCAGTGATACCGCAAGCAAGCGGGGCAGCACGTTAATCCTGAATGCCGGCGGAACCGATTCCAAAGCCTCCGCGGGAAACAACGCTGGGATCTTCAGCCGAAGCCACCTTTCCTGCGCAAAGTAGATGCAGAGCATGGTAATCGGCGCAGCGACCAGAATCATCCACGCGGAGATCTTGTGGGAAGCCGCGTGCGGCCAAGGGTACAGGTCAGGAGCGGCGTGTGACCAGGCTGAAACAACAAGGGCAGCTATGACCCATGCTGCCAAATTTGTCCCAGCGAGCTTGACGGGTAGCTTCATGAGCTTTCCCGTGAGCCGTTTCAAGTCCTCCATGTCTTCCGATTCACGTAGATCCTGGTGGTCTCGGCCTAGCCTCTGTTTCGCCTCGCGGACGAGCGGCCAAATGAATCTGGTATTGATCGGTACGACGAAGACCAACACGAAACCGACGACCGCCAAGAAGAAACCCATTCTGCTTCCCAGAGACCCTGTTGGCGCGCCGTATTCCAGTCTCGGTATGAGAACCGCAAAATAGACAAAGGTCAGCACCACACCTAGGAGGTTCCCTAGCATGTTGATGGCAGCCACCGACCTGACAAGAATCGATGCTGTAAAAAGTCTGTTATCGATCATAGAACGCGCCCCTCGCGGTTTTTGCTGCGTTTCCAGACCGCTAGCGGAATCTTGCTTTACCCAAGAAAACCTTATGAGGGATTGTTACCACAACAGGGCGGATGGCTGCCACTAGGCAGGAGTCAAACCGGACATCGACAGGATTACCACAGGCTAGGATAATTCGTGACGCAGAATCTCATGGGAGGAAGGTCGGTGACCTCTCACCTCACCGAAATAAGGGAGCCGCACCGGCTTACTATTGATGCGTAATCTCTCTGACGTGCAGCGCGAAATCCTCAAACGCGGCTCTCGTATCGTATCGAAACTCGAAGCCGATCTCCTTCTTGAGTTTGTCGTTTGAAGCTACCCAGCGGAACCGAAGAAGGTTAAGAGCAGGGCTGGGAAATTCCGTCAAGAACCGCAGACGCAGGTACCAGCCTAGGTTGTTGAGGACCCACAGGACTCTGAATGGCAACGGGAGCGGAACATTACCCAGGATTTTAACCATCTCATCAGCGGAAATGACTCCGTCACCGGCTACGTTGTATATGCCGGCCTTGCGCTGGATCAGGAGCTGATACATGGCTTCAACAAGGTCGTCTTCGTGCACAAACTGAAGCGGCGAGCGCGGAGAAGGCATCAACACGATTCTCTTGCGTAGATGGTTCGCCAGGGGATTATTGAAGCCCGGTCCGACCACAAAGCACGGGCGCACTATGGTGACCGTCACGTGCCGATGCTCTTGAGCGAAATCCTGCACCAGCTTGTCAACAAGCCGCTTGCACTTGCTGTAGGTAAAGTCGTCGTTTCCTCTAAGCGGGCTCGTTTCCGTCAGTGGATCGTCGTTGTCGGGATGGAATCCGTACGCAGTTGTGCTGCTGGTGTACAGGAGTTGGCCGACTCCCGCTTTAAGCACTGACTCCAGGACCGCCTTTGTCCCATTGATGTTGATGTCCTCCATCTTGGCCTTGTCATGAATTGGAGGCAGCACCCAGGCCGCGTGGATCACGGTGTCCACGTTGTGCTTTCTCATGAGGTCATCCGATGGACTTCGAACATCCTGCGGGTAAAACGCGAGCTTGTTGTTTGGGCTTCGTGGCGGGCTCAGGTCGACTCCGACCAGTTCTTCAACGTGAGGCTTTTGGGCCAGGTACTCGACCAGTTTGCCGCCGAAGTAGCCGGAACTCCCGGTAATCAGCACTCGTTTCATTAACGGCCTCGCTGAGAGCAGGATAGATCACGCCTTCTGCAGGATATGAATGCACATGGCAGCTTCTTCCAATCCTATGTTGCCGCCACCGTTCTCTGCGAGCGCGATCTTCGCGCCGTCAACCTGCCGCTTTCCCGCGTCTCCTCGTAGCTGGGCTACCAATTCAAATATCTGGGCCAGACCTGAAGCGCCTATTGGATGGCCTCGGCATTCAAGGCCTCCGGACGTGTTGATCGGCTTGCTGCCGCCCAGTCGGGTAGCGCCGGATTCGGCAAAGGGTCCGCCTTCGCCGGGAGCGCAAAAACCCATCACTTCGGTCTGGTGGAGTTCGCCGTACGCGGTGGCATCGTGCAATTCGGCCACGTCAATGTCTTCCGGACCAAGACCGCTGAACTCGTAGGCCTGCTTTGCTAAGCGTTCGCCGATATCCACACCGTCGAAATCGCGGTCGCTACCTTGTCCAAGCACGGACGCGGCGATCTTCACGGGACGGGCGCCCTTGAGTTTCTTCAGGAAACTGTCGGAACAGACTATGGCTGCGGCCGCGCCGTCACCAACCGGAGCGCACATGGCTCTGGTGAGGGGATAGGCGATGGGAGGATCGGCCAGTACTTCCTCGACAGTCATAGATTTTTGATACTGTGCGAGCGGATTGAGCGATCCATGGACATGGTTCTTGGCCGAGATGACCGCCAATTGCCGCTGTGTAGAGCCGAATCTGGACATGTGCCAGCGAGCACCCATAGCATAAGCGTCCATGAAGATGCTCCGACCTTGGCCAGGGGCTGAATCATCTTGAGGCAGATCTATGGCGAACGACTTGCCCACTTCCAGAATCATCTGAACATGCGACTGAAAATTCTCCATGTCCATGCACGACGCGTAAGCCTGCAAAGACTGGAACTTGTCAGGACTGGTGATTTTTTCCGAGCCGATTGCGAGCGCCACGTCAAACATTCCCGCTCTGACGCCCATATAGGCCAGATGCAGAGCGGTCGAGGCTCCCGCGCACGCGTTCTCCACGTTGGTGACGGGGATCCGGTCAATGCCCATTCCTCTGAGCACCACTTGCCCTCGGATTGAATGCTGGTTGGTGAACATCCCCCAGAAGGTGTTGGAAAAAAACGCAGCCTGCAGATCCTGTTTTTCCACCCCTGCGTCCTCGATCGCTAGTCGAATGGCCTTTTCTCCCATGGTGCGAACCGTTTCGTCGGGGTACTTGCCGAACTTGATCATTCCGACGCCGATTATGAATACATCACGCATGAAAATCCTCCTCGCAGAGTCACCGACACTGGCTTGACTGCCATTGAAAACCAGCAGGATTGGCAGCGTCTGTGTAGTCTGCTGTAGGGGCGTGATTCATCACGCCCGCTTATCGGGCGCAATGAATTGCGCCCCTACGACTGCTCGTACTTCGTTTCCCTACAGCTTATGTGCGCCGGTGATCATCAGGCTGTCGTTGGCCCCATCCTCTATGAGCGCCGCTCTGGCGTCTCGAAGGATCTTCTCGATCACATATTCCTTGCTCATACCGCAGCCGCCGAAGATCTGGACCGCGTCGGAAGCGACTTCAAACGCAGTATTGGTACAAAATACCTTTGAAGCAATGGAATATTGAATGGAAGGAGGCGTGTTGCTGTAATTGTAGATGAGCGCCGCACGGGACAAGGCTCTGGCCGCTTCCACTTTCATGAACATATTGAACAGCTTGTGCTTGATCAACTGGTGCTCGAAAAGTGGCTTGCCGCCCTGGATTCGTTCCTTCGAATAAGCCAGCGCCTCTTCGTATGCGGCGCGGGCAGTACCGGTAAAGATTGCTCCCATTGCCGCGTTGGCCGTGGAAAGGGTCACGTCGAGCATGGCTTCGTAGCTATTCTGATCCACGAGCATGTAATCCAACGGGACTCGCACGTTGTCGAAGTAAAGCTCACCCTGTGGGTCGGCCCTTTGTCCGAGCTTGTTCAGTGCACGACCTCTGCTGACTCCCGGCCTATCCAAAGGTATGATGCAAATTCCGCCTCCGGCCATTCCCATGGCGGGCTCAATGTTCAAGTATGCCAACGCATGGGTAGCAATGGGCCCGTTGGACACCCATGCCGACTTCTGGCCGTTGATTACCCATTCGTCGCCATCAAGATGTGCTCTGAGCTGGCCTTTGACCTTCGGGTCGTGAAACAGCTCGGTTCCGGGACACAGTTGGTCGGTGCCATGATCCGGCTCGGTAATGGCCCAGCAACCTATGAATGTGGCATCCCTGTTTTGACAGAAGGGGTAGATGATTGTTTCTTCCAGGTGCTCGCTGGGCAACATGCACGCGAAGAATGCGGGAAAACACGACACACCGATGGCTATGGTGAAATCCGCGCTCCCCCAGCCCATTTCTTCCAGCACGATGTGGACTTCCAGAGGATCCAGCCCGAGGCCGCCGTACGCATCGGTCATGAGCACGTTATGGTACCCCAGCTCGAACCCCTTTTTCATCGTATCCCAGAAGAGAGGGCTCTTGATCATATCCTCGGGGTCCGCGATCTTGTCCAACTCTATGCTCGCGGGTCTGAGCACTTCCGCGGCGAACTTGTGGGCCTGCTCTTTCAGAGCGATCTGCTCGTCAGTGAGCTCCATGTTCAGATCCAAATACGACACTTTTGCACCTCCCCGGTTGCTTTACCTGTACTTTTCATAGGAGTGGACGTTCGCCGCATCGGGCGAGAAGTCGCTCCTGAGAACCCTGTCCAGAGCCTTCTCAGAGATACTCTTGGGAATCTCGGCGACAAGTTGGAGATACGAAGGGATATAGTTCGGTTCCAGTTCTTTCTTGCACAGCTCATATACGGAAGCGGGGTCGATCTGCGCACCTTCAAATGGTGACAGAGCAGCCACCAGATCGCTCTCTCCGGGAGCGCCTGAAGCCGCGGGAATTCCGTACACGCAGACTTCACTCACCGCAGGATGTTTTCCCAGGACTGCTTCCACATAATCGGGTTGAATAAAGTCTCCGGCCCGGCGGAGTTCCGTGCCTTTGCGATAGTCGAAGAAATACCAACCCTTTTCATCTTTGTGGACCATGTCTCCCGAACGAAGCCAACCGCCTTTGGTTTTCTCCTGTGAGGCATCGGGCAGACCCAGATAATCCACCTTTGTTTCTCCACGAATCATGCGCGAGATCAATTCACCTGTTTGCCCGGCAGGGACCTCGTTGTCGGTCTCATCAACTACCTTGAACTCCATCACGCCCGCGACAGGCTTGCCAAATGAGCCGATCGGCCCCTGTCCCGGCGGCTTGAACGCGAAACCACCCTCCACAGCGCCGTACCATTCGAGGATCTTCACCCCGAACCTTTTTTCAAATGTTTCCCAGATGGCCACTGGGGTCCCTGCGCTGAGTACCATCTTGACAGGATTGTTGGCGTCGTCGGGCTTTTCGGGTTCGTTGTATATGCCGGCCATCATGCCGCCGAGAAGCGAGAAGGTGGTGCAGCCGTACTTCCGGCAAATATCCCAGATCCTGCTCTTGGTGAATCGTGGGCTGAAGACCGCTTTGATTCCCATGTTGAGCGCAGGGAAGAACGTCACCGCCTGGGCATTGCCGTGTGTCAGCGAAAGCCCGTTGTACAAGCAATCGGCCTTCGTATACTTCCAGCAGAGTTTGGTCAAAATGTTGAACACTCCAAGCCGGTTGTTGCGAATCGTTACTCCCTTTGGATCGCCGGTAGTCCCCGACGTGTAGATAATCTGCATGGGATGTCGAACATCCATGACTTGTTGATCCACAATTTGCCATGAATTGTTATCAAGTGTTTCGTTGAGCGCATGAAAGGCCGGCGAAACAGGTACGCTCTGGTCCCGTTGGTACGTGACGGAGACAAACTTTAGATTAGGCAGATCGCCGGCCACCTCTTCAATCTGTCCCAGGCATTCACCCGAGGCGATGACTGCTTTTGCATTGCTGTTGGTGAGGAGGAACTTCAATCGATCCCCCCGAGATCGCGGATCGATTGGCACCATGATCGCGCCGATGGTTGTTCCTGCGAGGATACAATACGCGAACTCGGGATAGTTTCTCATAAAGACCGCAAACACATCGCCGTTTCCGATTCCTTTGTCGAGTAGCAATCGAGCAATCTTGTTGGAATTCTCATATAAGTCTTTGTAAGTGAGCACGTCGTCGCCATGCTCGCCTCGCTCAAAGACGAATATCTCTCGATCGGGCATCTCCTCGGCCCTGATCTCCACAAGATGCGATGCAATGGCCTGATTGAGGTGAGTCTTAGATCCCATGGATCCCTCCCATATCCACGAGCAATTACTCTTCAATGGCTCCGATAAAGCCTCGAGTAAACGTGGGGAATTCCTTCTTGAATATCTCGTTCCAGTGTTCTTGTGTCCAATACTTGTGTCTGTCGAAGTACGGATCCTGCTTGGCCACGCTCACGGAAACACTCACCACAATGTCCACGTCTTCAATGACTTGCATGGCTTTTGCTGCAAATGCGAACGAACTGAATACTCGACAGTGCAGTCCCAGGCGCCACGCCATTGCCGCGGCTGCGTTTGCAGCTATGTTGAGGTTAAGATTTCTGAACTGGCAACTGGGACCGTTCGCCGTTAGCGATTCCACTTCTTCAGCCGCGTTCATCTCAGCACAGCTTCGATATCCACAAGCGCCGCAATTGAAGTTGAAGTGCGATCTCCGCTTGTCGCCGATAACCATCAGAGCTACCGGCTCTTTCATCAATTCTATTAGGTGCCGCCCGTCGCGGGCCCCCAGCGGAGACATGTCACCCAACGACAAGCAGTATTCTGCTATCTCTTGCATGTCGTCTCTGCTTGCTGTGACGATCTTTATGGTATTCTTGCCGCCGAATCGGAAGCTGTTGTGGGCCGCCACTGCCATCAGCTCGACCGCCCGATCTAGACCTCCGAGAAGAAGATCGTCCATATGGCGTCTTTCCATGTCACTTCCTCCCTTATCCGCCGTCTAGCTGTAGATGGACCTGAATTGCGGCCAGAGTCTCTTGATGATCCGGTCGTTCATGGTGCGCTCGTTCATTTCATCGTACCTTATCGGAATATCTCGGAACGGGGACTTCTCCGTGACGGAAATTGCCACTGCGAGCGCGAATCCGGTGTCTCTGGGCAGGATCTTCATTCTCATTGCGGCCGCTCCTGCCGACCAGAACACGCCGTAATCGATCCCAAGATTGCGCGCTTGTGAAACAATACCGTCAACTGCATACGCAATGTTGTCCGCTCGGAATGTGCACAGGGGCCCGGTGAAGGCAATTCCCGGCTCTTTGGGGAGGCGTTCGGTTTCTCGCATGTACTCGCAGGTGAGTTTGCCGCACATGTTGCAGTTGATGTCCGAAGGATCGGTCAAGCTTCGCAAAGAAGTGACGATGAGCACTGCGTCTGCATCGCGCAGCATGGCGGCATCCCTCCTGAAAAACGCCCAACCTGCGTTCAAGTCCGCCATGCTTTCGATTTGCTGACACAAATCCTCGATGTCGCACTCATCTTCGATGATGTGAATGGTGCATTCTCCGACTCCGCCGACTCGCGGGGAGGTGGTCCCGGAAGCCAGCAGAAGTCTCGCAGCCATTTGAGCAGCTTGTTTCCTATCTTCCTCAAACTGCTTTAGACTTCGTTCCATGGTCATGTCTCGTCTCCTTGGCGCTTACTGGAACTCGCCCAAACCCGCGGCCATCATCGTGCCTCTCATGCGTGCACGCGGAACTCCACGCGGAGGAGGTAGGAGAGGCAGTGGAGCGGTTTGGGCTCAACTAAATCTGTATTCCGTGTTTACGGGCGTGATCGGGGTAAGCCTCGTAAGCAGGCTTGAGCAAAGGCAGAAGCTTCAACACCTTCGGCATGGGGCCTTTCACCTTTATCAGGCCCTTGGCCAGAGCTATGGGCATGGAGACTTGCTTCAACCAGAATTTGTGGCATGTGTCCCCACTCAGGGTCATGGATACGGTCGGTTTCAGGTCCGCGGGGCCGCAGATCACCTGACCGTCTGATGTCACCCAGATTTCACCGTCCGGCTCGCTTATCTTGAAATAGATGATAAGGTCCGAATCCTTGATCTTTTGCCCGAAATCCGGTTGACCCATGAGCATTCTGAAAAGATTGCCCAGCACGTCGTACATCTGGTCGGTGCTTCCAAATACTGCCATTTCGCAAACCTCCTTTGTTTGGTACGTGGGACTTTATGCAGACGAAACTTCTTGTATAACGGCGGCTTAGCTCCGGGCTTCGCGAATCCAGGGACTACACGTCGACCGGCACGACGCCGCGGCGATCTCCAAGTCCAAGCTCAAACAGAGGCGGAGCCGGCTTCTCCGCGATCGGAATTACTTCTAATCGGCCGGTTCGAGCCCGACCAGACGTGTGACTGACAACCGAGTGAAACCTTTCGCCCATTCCGTAGAATGCGTTTTAGGATCCAAGTACCACCGGGTCGCGATGCCCTGGTAAATCGCGGAAATGGCTCGTGCGGTCCCATCCGGATCGGCCACCGCAAATCGGCCTGACTCGTTGCCCTCGTTTAGGGCAAGCTTCAGCATCACAACCCAGTTGTTGAACCAATCGCGGAATATGGACCCGTATTCGGGATCGTGGGTGGCCAGGGACATGCCGTCGAAGAGTAGGGGATAGCCCACTTTGATGTCAGGATCGTCTCGTTCGAGGATCCACGTGAAGGAGAGGAGCTTGTCCAGAGGGTCCGCGTACTGGTTCATGGTTTCTTGGCCGCGGAGAAAGATGCGGTTGAAGAATTCCCGGAAAGTCTCTTTGAAGAGTTCGGCCTTGCTGGGGAAGTAGTGAACCAGACCGCCCTTGGAGAGCCCCGAGGCTGTGGCAACGTCTTCCATTGTCACGCCGTTGGCTCCTCGGGCAGCCATTGTTCTCAACGCGGCATCGAGTATTTGCGATTTCCTGATTTTTTCCAGAGTTGGATTTGGGGGCATCCACCGTCTCCATTCCGGCACTATGCTCGGATGTCAGCATGAAAGGCTGGCAAAGGAGGGACTATTTATAACGACTGGTCGGTTTACAAACCGACCGGTCGGGTGGAGATCCTACAAGAAAGAGAACCCAAAAGGCAAGAGTTTTTTTCAGGAACAGGTAAGCACGCACTTACGCCAGGAGGAATCGCTGCCCTCATCTCATTGCGTAGTAGGGGCGTCCCGCGCCTCGCGGGACATGCGCCCTAGTGGTATGCTCAAGACCGGGCGGACGCCGTCCGCGCCTACAGGGACTGCGATCACTTGGCTGCCCTTGGAATGGGAATTCCCGCGCGTTAAAGGCGCCTGTGGGGGAACAGCGTTTGGAGAAAAGATTTATACCCCGGACCGCACAAGTGGTACATAATTGAACGGCAGCCCACGCGATGACCAACCGGGTCACTCGTGAGGCGTCTAAGCACCGGCGGACATCTAGTAAGCAGTCGTCACCACAACCATTCTGTTCGAGGGGGAGGCCAGGCACATGAACGGTTTTTTTGCATCGACAAGGCCGGGCAAGGTCGTCAACTACAAGGGCACTGAGTTCGAGCTGCCCATCTTGTATTTTCGGGACGATCTCTTTCTGCTCTTTTTTGCTGCGGATTTCGAGTGGGTAAAAGCCGCGATGCCGTCGGACAAGCTTCACCCCGTGAGGTTGCTCGGAAACAAAGCTCTCGTTGGGTTTGCGGCATTCAACTACATCGAAACCTCCATAGGTCCGTACGGTGAAGTGGGAGTTGTAGCCCCGGCGATATACGGCTCCAAGTCGCTTCCATTGGGCCTTTCCGCGTTGCTGGAATCGCGACAGCCAGGGTTCGGCATGGTGGTGCTGCATCTCCC
>JBMOME010000077.1:0-2215 GCA_049323095.1 Thermodesulfobacteriota bacterium | reverse complement strand
TTGGCGGCCGAGCCGTAGACGGCTCCAGGGAACGAGTCTATCTGGTGGGGAAGACCTCGGGGAAGGACTGGGAAGTCGAGGAATCTTTGGCTGAATTGGAGCAGTTGGCTGACTCGTGCGGCGTGAACGTGGTCGGAAAGACCTACCAGCATAGAGAAGCTCCTGACAGCCACTTTGTCGTCGGTAAAGGAAAGCTCCAGGAGATCGTGATCGACGCGCTCCATAAGGGAGCTGGAGTCCTCGTGTTCGACAGGGAATTGACACCGGCTCAGGTGAGATCCATTAGCGACTTCACGGAACTCAAGGTGCTCGATCGCTCGCAGCTCATCTTGGATATCTTCGCTCAGCGAGCCAAAAGTCGAGAAGGCAAGATCCAGGTGGAGCTGGCGCAGCTTAAGTACGCCCTGCCCCGTCTCGGGGAGAAAGACGATGCGCTTTCGCGACTTACCGGCGGAATCGGCGGCCGAGGCCCTGGTGAGACCAAACTGGAAATAGATCGGCGCCGTATCCGCAGCCGCATTGGCTTTCTTGAGAAGCAGACTGCAAACCTAGGCAGACAGCGATCTGTTCGCCGTGAGCTTCGAAACAGGAGGAAGACCCCGATCATTTCGATCGTGGGCTATACCAATGCAGGAAAATCCACGCTGCTGAATCGACTGACCAAATCCAATGTCCCGGCGCAGGACATGCTGTTCGCTACCCTCGATCCCACCAGTCGGCGCCTGAGGTTCCCGCGAGAAACCGAGGTGATCATCACGGACACCGTCGGTTTCCTCAAAGACCTTCCCGAGGCGCTGGTGGCTGCATTCTCCGCCACGCTGGACGAACTGTACGATGCGGATCTGTTGCTGCACGTGGTGGACATATCCAACCCCGCTTTTGAGCAACAAATGGCCGCTGTGGAAGAGCTCTTGGAGAAATTGAACCTTCATCTGACGCCCATGATCAGAGTTTTCAATAAACAGGACCTGATGGAACCGGACCTGGTCCGCAACGTTTGCGCGCGCTATGACGGCATTGGGATTTGTGCGCATGATTCCAAGACGTTCCCCCCATTGATCAGACGCATGGAAGATGAGATTCTAAGTCTGATTTCAGTACCGGCCATGAGCGACACCGACGGCCGAGTACCTCAACTCCAGCTTCTGCAATGAAGAAGATCCTGAGTGCACAAGACAAGGTTCGCCTGGCAATAGCTGTGGTCATCATTACGGCCGTGTGGGGGATATTTGCGTATCTGGCCCTCGTCGGGAGACTGGATCCTTTGATTTGCGCTTTTTGGGAGACGTTCGCAAGCCGAGAGCATTTGCGGACGTACGTGGAGAGTTGGGGTAGGCTAGCACCTCTGGCCTTTATCGTCATTCAAGCATTCCAGGTGGTCTTCGCGCCGATACCAGGCGAATTCACGGGTGCAGTGGGTGGATTCATTTTCGGCGGGGTCCCAAACATTGTGTATTCAACCGTTGGGCTGGGGTTCGGATCGGCAGCTGCATTCCTCGCGGCTCGGATTGTCGGATTGCCCATTGTCAATGTGCTGGTCCCTGATGAAACTCTGAAGCGGTTTCACTTCCTCACGGAGAGCCGGGGCATAGCGCTGGCAATCTTACTATTCGTCATTCCGGGTTTTCCAAAGGATTTTCTGTGCTACATCCTCGGTCTGAGTCCCATGAATTTCATCACATTCGTTCTGGTCTCCGCGCTGGGAAGGATCCCCGGGACGGTTCTGCTTAGCATGTGCGGCTCCGCGGTGTACAACGAAAATTGGATTCTCCTTTTTCTCATCTCGACGATTACCGCCATCGCGCTTGTCCTGGTGGTCTTCTACAGGGAGAGAATAGATTCCTGGCTGAAAAATTCTCGCGGTTGAGGCTCTATCCCGCTCCTTTTAAGCGGGCTGCCAAAAACTCCGAACTTATCGAACAGCCACATTTTATGGAATACGTCATGAACACTCGCTTCCGCGAATTTATGGAGGCATTTCTTCATCTCGGAGAGAATGGTAGTCTCTTTCCGAAGAAGTGTCGCGCGTGCGAACGAGTGTTCGAGTCTTACGCTGAGTATCTCCGACAAACTATCCCCAAGCGCCATGTCATGGAAGATTGCAGCGACGTAATGCGCAAGCCCTACACAATGCTGTACCGCCATTGCCTGTGCGGAAACACGCTTGTGCTTTCGCTTACTGACGAATCATATCCTTTGCTGGATGAAATGTGGG
>JBMOME010000076.1:0-18380 GCA_049323095.1 Thermodesulfobacteriota bacterium | reverse complement strand
TTCTCATCAGTGACGAGCACCTCCTCCAAAGGCTGGCACATTCGCCGAGAAAGCGAAAACTAGCCATGACACAACGGTTTGAACTGTGACCCTCAACTTATTTTAACGCCTATGATCTCCCCTCCAAGCCTCCCCATACGTAGACCCGACCACGGGTGCCTTATGCCGGCAACTTTCATAGGAATGCGCCTTCTGAAAGCGAACCGGTATTACTCAATCGGTTGGCGGCCAACAAATGTCTACGCGAGCTACGAACAATGTGCAGTCCGCGGAATCTCTGCTACTCCCGATCACAGCGGCCTGTCAGAAAACATTACAGATTGTAAAACGAATGTGGTCGGAAAGGGATCCTACGGACCCATCTTGCAGGTGCAACGTCATGGAATTCCGCGGGAGGTTATAGCGAGTGTCAAAAATAATGTCCGATTGCCGCCTGGGCTTTGGTAGGTGCCGGCCTCCGTGCCGGCACATTTTTCTTAAAAATATCAACCAGCTCGGGCCGGCAGAGCCTGCCCCGGACGTGATCCGGGGGACGCCGGCCCCTACCGGTCTTTCTTCAAGCGCGGGCTGTCCGAGAAGCCAAGAGTTTTGACAACCGGTATATCCGCCCCGGTGTTATCTAGAACGTTTCACCTGCGTGCGATGGGCAGGGGAAGTTTGGTTGCCGACCGGATGATTGGGGTCTCAGTTCGCTTCGCCTGTCAAAATGAATGGCGCCCAGAAGAATGGGTGATCGTATCCGCTATTCCTGACTTCCTGCCGGGCAAGCCGCAATGCTTCCGGCTTGCCTTTTCCGGCCGCAACATACCTGAAAAAGGCCTGAACCAGTTGAATGGACGAGGATTCCGCCACACTCCACATGCTCATGAGTACGCTTCTCGCGCCCGCGTACTGGAACGCACGCCCCATGCCCATTGTGCCTTCCCCGGATACATGGGGTCCCAATCCCGTCTGACAAGCAACTAAAGTAACGACAGAAGCGCTCATCTTCAGACCCATGACTTCGCTTGCTTTCAGGAGGCCGTCTGTTCCGGGCGGGACGAGTGAAAGCACGAGCAAGGGTTCCGCCATCCCACGAGCGGAGCTGTCTACAAAACCGTGGGTAGCGAAGACTATGAAGCCGTATTGAGGGAGCGAGGGGGCAATCTTCGTCAGAAGAGTGTCTTTGCTTGCATCCAAGCCCACGTACACATCGCACTTGTCTTGATAGAGCTGGGAAAGGCCGTTCGCCAAATCGCCGGTCAGGGGTAGCCGTGGCACCTCGATGTCACCGAGCCCTTCTTTTTTCATCGCCGCCATAATGCGAGATGAGCTTTGGGCCATTTCGGCACCGGCCAACTGGACTGTCCATCGGCGTGATCTTGGATCGTCAGCCGCAAAGACTGGATCGGCAACCACGAGGAGTCGTGCCTGGTCTTCTTTCTTTTCTTGAACTGTTCTGGCGAGCGTCAAGGCAGTAACGGACTGGTAGTAGATCAGGGGATTCCTGTCCCCGAAGAACCGGACTCCCTTCGTCTGGGGCACATCCCCAGACGTGTCTAGGTCGCCCCCATCACTGAGAACAAGCATCTCAAGAGGCAGAACCCCCAAACAATCGTCCGGAATAACGATTAATGGGGTTCTCTCAGGAAGCGCAGTCAAGACTTCTTCGATCAGCAGGGCAGCGAGCCTTCTTCCTGCGTCAAAATCAAAACTCTTCAATTTTTCTGTTAGGTCGTCTTCACCTGATGTCATGTCGAGCGCCTTCAGGAAGTGGCGCAGATCATTCTCGATGAGTGTGCGCGAAATCGGCTTGAACACCCCCTTGATCACGTCCTTTCCTTTTGTGAGATAAATCAGGAGCCCTTGATCGGTTACGTCATACGCGACAACCCACTCTGCTCGGCTGATTGCCGTTCTGGTCAGGTCCATGGGAGATGGATACTTAGTTGCAGCAAAGAGCGGATACTTGGATCGCAACCAATCCACATGAGCCGCCAATTCCTCCTTGGCCTGTATGATTTGAGGTTCCAAGGTCTCAATAGCCTTGGTTTCTTCCCTTTCGTATGCCGATCTTCTCTGTTTCAGGAGCGCGGTCAGGCGCTCGTTCAATTCAAGATCCCTCTCCAACACCCCTTCAGGAATGTCTTGAGTACGACCCTCCACTCTTCTTGAAATGGCCTCGGAGAACATCCTCGCTTTGGCGTACTCGGATTCTTTGAGCGAGTCGCCCGGCTTGTTCATCCGCATAAGCACTCGTGCGATTCCCTCGTACGGACCCGTCCTGAGGAATCCGCCCAGGCGCACATTGTGGAATTCCATTCGTTCATGCAAGCTGAGGTTAGCCCGAAGCTCTTCCACCGTTTCGATTGCCTTGCGGTACGCGTCGGCGGCAGGAGCGAACTCACTAAGCCCTTCCAGTGCCAACCCTAGACCGGTGTATGCAACGAAGCGATTGTCTACGTTACCGGTCTTTTCCGCGGACTCACGGAGTTTTTCATAGTGAATCTTCGCGTCGGTGTAATCCTGTTTTGCGAGACGGAGTCTTCCTCTTGAAATATCGGTTCCCGACTTCTCGATAAGCTTTTCAGCTTCCGGCAGTTTGCCCATCTCGATGTACAGATTTCCCATGAGGTCATCTATTGTGCCGCCTGCCAAGTTAGAGCGTTCGCCAGCCTTCTTAGCCCGCGCCAGCGTTGCTAAAGCTTCTTCATATCGGCCGATCGAATAGTTCAAGAGGGCAACTTGAGCGAGCGCTTCGGCCGCGGATTTCTTGTCACCCGCCTTCTCCGCAATCGTCAGGCCCTGTTCAAAGAATTCTCCGGCTTTGTCGTGCTTACCCCATTTGAAGAAGAGATGGCCCAGTGAGACGAGAGATTGCGATTGCTGCTTTTTCTCGCGAGTCTGTCGTGCAGTTTCGACCGATTGCTGCAAGCAATCGAGGGCGCTCGCGTAATTGCCGAGAATTGTATATGCTTTGCCGAGGTTGCAGAGCATGAGCGCTTCAAGTTTCTTGTCTCCGCTCTTCTTGGCGATAGCGAGCGACTCCTTGAACGCTTCCAGGGATTTCTGATATTGGCCCCGGTCCTGGTACAGGAATCCAAGGTCGCTGGAATTACCGGCCCCAAGCTTGAAATTCTTTATATTCACATTGAGTTCGCGAGACTTTTGCAGATGCTCTATGGCCTGATTGTTTCGGCCCAATGCCTGATATGTCTTCGCAAGCTCTTGGTGAGAGGTGGCTTCCCATCTTACGTCTCCGAATTTCTTCAGTGCCGATGCTGCTACTCGGAGATGTTCCACGGCCACATCATGTTGGCCGAGGGCCTGGTATGCTCTCCCCATCCCCATGGAGGCCAACCCGAGCTGATGATTGTCGTTCGCCTTTCGAGCGAGGACGGCGGCCTTCTCGTACTTCTGCAGTGCTTCCTCATAGTTCCCTTTGGAAGCCTCCATATCACCCATGCCTTTCACCGCCCGACTTATGCCTTCGGTGAAACGGGCCCTTTTTGCTGTTTCGAGCGCTTCTCCCAACGCAGCCTCGGATTCTTTGGTCTTGCCCATCCGCGCGTATATCTTGCTCATGAGCGAGGTCACCCACACTTCAACCCGGACATTATTGGACTTGCGAGCCAATTCGAGAGCTTCTTTGCATAGGGAGAGCGCTTCATCATACTCGCCCAGGAAGAATTTGCTGTGAGCCTTGTAGGACGCTGCTGAAGCAGCCGACTTCATGTCGCCGCTTGCCTCATAAGAACGTTTGGATTCATCAAATTTCTTGGAAGTATCCTCAAGGTCTTGGGGGGTTCGCGCCTTCCAATAGAGATCTTTTCCCTTTTCGAGCTCGCGTTTGGAATCCGCCCCATGAGATCCTCTGAAGGCGCGTTCTTCCTGCTGGCGCTTGCCCCATTGTTGACCCACGCACAGCGACGGCGCCAGCACCCATATGCCTAGGAGGATCAGGCAATTAAGAATCAGGAAGATCCGACCACTCTTGATCCCCATCTCTCATTCCCCCTTCCCTCAGGCCCCATACCAGCTGAGAGAAATCTGCCCCTACCAAACGGATTAATCCGAAAGGATTATTTGTAATTCTCGTGGATTTTCTTGAAATCGGCGCTAAGAAATCTCCTCCCGCAAGTGGAAGGTCATGCGGGTATTACCAACGGTGATCTGGTCACCGTCGTGGAGCTGAAGCTGGGTTGTCACGGCCTCACCGTTCACTTCAGGTTTTTTCATGCCTTCTGCGTACGCGAGGAAGTATCCGTTGGGACGCTTGTTGATGAGGGCAGCGGTCTTGCCGACCAGCAGTCCGCTGCATTTCACGTCTGCGTCGTCGGATTTGCCCAGGACTGTCAGACGCTTGTCCAGATCGATGATTTGAGGAACACCCCCCGACAAGATGGTCAGAGACCCGAACAACTCCACCTTCTTCGGCTTTTCGCGAGGAGCGTCCAGAGAAATGCCCCTTTCAGCCGCGTGTCTCGCGAGCAGCTCCTGTTGCGCCTTTGTGTCGAGTATCACCGTGTCACGGTACCCTCCGGCAGGACGGTCCAGATCCTCGCCCGGGATGCGCAACGGGCGTTCACCCTTGGGCCTGAGATCTTCGAACTTCAGCGCGTGCTTGCCTATGATGATGGTATCCCCATCATAAATGTGGGCGCGTTCAACCTTCTTTTCGTTAATGAAAGTCCCGTTCAGCGAACCCTGGTCCACCACGACATAGTAGTTAGGCTCTTCCTTCTCTATGCTCGCGTGATGTCCGGAAACCGCCATATTATCGATCACCACGTCATTATCGTCACGCCTCCCGATCTTCACAGGGACGTTGTCGAACGTGTATTCTTTGACCGTGGTATCCTGAAACCTCATGATCAGCTTGAACATGGGAGCCCTCCATGTGCCCAGGGTCAATCAATGAAACGTCCGGCATCAGCCGGCAAACCGCCACCCGTCGTGCGGGGGACCTTTGTTCTACTCCTCGACGGAATCAGAGTCGCGGCGAAAGACCGCAAGTGCCACTGTTGTATTGTCCGGTCCGCCCCTCGCGTTCACCTCGTCAACGAGTCGACTGAGAGTCTCGGGGCCGACCGGAGATTGCTGAATCATTCCCAGCATTTCTGCGTCCTCCAGCACTCCATACAACCCGTCCGTGCACAGCAACACAATATCGCCCGGTAGTACGAAGAGTTCCTCCATATGCACACGGACCTCGTCGTCCACCCCGAGAACCGACGAAAGGATATGCTTGAGCTGAGAGTCGCGGAGTTCTTCACGAGTCAGAATTCCCCGCGCGAACTGGTCTTCAGCGAGAGTATGGTCCCTGGAGATCTGCTCGATACTGCCGTCCCTGATCAGATATAGCCTGCTATCCCCCACATTGATCGCGGACACGGTGTACCCGTGAATGGCAATACCCGCGACCGTGCTGCCCATACCCAGTCGTTCATCTCTTTCAAGTGATTTGACTAGTACGGCTCGATTGGCGGCCAGCGCAGCCTGACGGAGGAGATTGGTGTGATAGGTGAAGCATTCGTCGTAGGCCTCGAATATGTCGGTCGTCCTTGCCGGCTCGTGAGCGTGCTCTTTGTAGAAAGAGGCCATGGTCTCCATCGCGATCCGCGAAGCTACTTCGCCGGCCTGGTGACCCCCCATGCCGTCCAGCACCATGATCAGCTCACGGTCCGGGTCCAGATAAACTGCATCTTCATTGAGCTCGCGTCTCAGACCTACATCGGTTATCGTGTACGCATCAACAATCAACAGAGTACTCCAGAAGCCCGGAGGCGCTCCAGCCTAAGACCCGCTGACAAAGATGTCGAACAGGCGGGGCGCCTGTCTCACCACCATTCGCACTCACGCGGCGGTTCCCACACTCCCGCACGCGTCCCCGTGGCTCTGTCGGCGGGCAACATGGCTGAACCCCTCACCAGCGGCCGGGTTCAGCCCATCCATAGGTTATTATTATAACATTTCGAGGCAATGCGGCACAAAAAAATCAGGTTGTCGGCGGCTGGCTCAGACGGCCTGTTCTCGGCTTTCGCGAGCCTGCTGCGCAAGCAACTCTTGGATGAATGTGCTGATATCACCGTCGAGCACTGCGTTTACGTTGCCGATCTCGTAGTTGGTTCGGTGGTCCTTCACCATCTGGTACGGCTGCAAGACGTAGGACCGGATCTGAGACCCCCAGGCTATTTCCTTTTTCTGTTTGTGCAGACGATCCTTTTCTTCGCGCTTCTTCTCCAACTCCAGGTCATAAAGGCGCGACCGCAGGATCTTCATGGCCATAGCTCTGTTCTTGTGCTGAGATCGCTCGTTCTGGCACTGTACCACGATCCCCGTGGGAAGGTGCGTTATTCTCACGGCGGAATCGGTCTTGTTCACGTGCTGGCCGCCGGCGCCGGACGACCGGTACGTATCGATTCTCAGGTCTGCTTCGTTGATGTCTATTTCCACGTCATCGCTCACGCTGGGGTAAACGAAGACAGCGGCAAACGAGGTATGCCGCCTGGCATTGGCATCGAACGGCGAGATTCGCACAAGCCGGTGGATGCCCACCTCGGCCCTGAGGCGCCCGTAGGCGTATTCTCCGTCAACCGAGAACGTCACCGACTTCAGTCCGGCCTCTTCGCCCTCGATGGTGTCCAGCACCTGGGTTTGGTGCCCCTCCCGCTCTGCCCAGCGGAGGTACATTCGCAGAAGCATCTGAGCCCAGTCCTGCGCCTCAGTGCCTCCGGCTCCAGCATGAATTTCAACGATCGCATCGGCCACGTCCTCGGGCTGGGTAAAGAGTCGCTGTATCTCCAGTCCCTCCAGGTGTCGCTCGATGTCGCCCAGCTTCTGTTCCACTTCCTTCAGAACAGATCGGTCTCCTTCTTCCAAAGCCAGTTCCAGCAGGACAGCGGTATCGTCGAGCTCCCTATTGAGTCCCTCGTAATTCTCGACCATTGTGGAGATCCGCTTCTGCTCTTTCAGCACCGCCTTGGCAGCTTCGGGATCGCTCCAAAATTGAGAGTCTTCCTGAGTCTTTTGCAGTTCGTTCAGGCGGGATATCTTGGCTTCAAGGTCAAAGATAACCTCTGAGTTCGGTAGATTTTTGGCGCATCGCCGCCAATCTTTCTTCAAGTTCGGGCATCGTCTTCCTCCTCCTGGAAGGACTGGGACCCTGCATAGGCCCTCCCTTCCAGCCACTTATTGTAAGCCGTAAAGCCTTCCGGGTCTACCGACTCCAGGGCTTCTTCCATGATCTTCAGCTTCGAGTCAAGATTATCCATGAAGTGGACCACCAAAGCCTCTCGAGTCAGCGGCCGGACAGGCGATCCAAAATCCGGTTCGCCGTGGTGGGACACCAGGATATGTTCCAACTCCTTGAGCCACGGTCGATTCGCGAACCCTTTCTTAATCGCGGCTTCTCTCACCAGCGCCACCCCAAGGATAAGATGGCCGATGAGCTTCCCTTCCGGAGTACGTCCACGACCGGACGAATCAAGTTCCCGGATCTTTCCGATATCATGCAGTATTGCACCCGCTATCGCAAGATCCCGGTTGACCTCCTCCACTAGGGGAAGCACGGCCTCAACCTTTCGAGTGAGGCTGAGGGTGTGCTCAACTAATCCACCCCTGTACGCATGATGGATCATCCGAGCTGCGGGAGAGGCTGTAAAGGCGTCTTCGTTGGAGTCCAGGATCTCCTGGACCAACTCCGCGAGCTCCGGCGGATTGATCTGACAGGCCAATTGCCTCAACTCTCCGAAGAGCTCGCCAGGATCACGAGCACTGGTTCGCACGAGTTTGGTCAGGTCCGGCACCTCGGATTCTTGAGCGCGGCGGATCTTCTCCACCACCAGTTGGCTTATGTCCCTGAACGTCTCCACGTGCGCTACGATCTTTACGATGTCGCCAGCGTCGAAATCCTGACCCCACTTGCGCATCGCCTCAGACCACACCTTGCCTGAAATTGCTCCACTGGAGTCACCGAGCACCAGATCCAGATACTCGCTACCGGCACGTGTCTTACGTACGGACTTGGCCCTGAGCTGAAAGTACTGCTCCACCGCGTCTCCTGCTCGGAGTTCCTTCACGCTGATATGGTCCGTTCCAGCACGCTGTTCGTTCATCACCAGATCACCCTTCGGTCCGGACGAAAGCGTCCTCTCCGTTGGACTCGCTTCCCCCTCTGTTGTTCTTCATCGTCGGCGAGGTCGTAGTCGAATGCTCGGAGTGGCCCCATAATCGCCATCCTGGCTCAGGGCGTCGAGGCATTTTTCGATGAATCGATCCACTTCCACCTTGGTGCCTGCATGGAGAATAGAGTAGATCTCACCGAGGATCGGTGGATGATAACCGCGCTGGGTGGCCATACGGTGAGCGAAGCGGGATGCTTCAAAGCCTTCGATCGCGAGCTTCTTCTTCCGATACTGTTCCAGAAGGAGGCGGGCAGGTAGGTATTTCCCGTGCTTATCGTCCATCCCTGCCAGGTCGCGTCCAAAATTCGCGGAACGCCCTCCCCTGCATGTGGCAAGCAGATCCGCCATCCACACCTGGCTTTCCGCGTCGAACGTCTGCGGCGATGCACCGAGCAACATGCCGAAATGCCGGATCTCCCGCGTGGCAAGGGTGGCGTACGTAGCGAGGAAATTCTCGGGCACGATCTTAGAGCCTTCCAAGAGCCCGAATCCTATAGCGTACACATTCTTTAACGCAGCCGATATGCTCGCGCCGATGATGTCATCGGAATAGACGACACGAAAGAGAGGCGTCTCGATCAGGTCCCGCAGCCTTTCAAACGTGGCAAATTCCTCGCAAGCAATTTGGGTCACGCCCGCGCCACCCGTGACGATCTCATGCGCGAGATTGGCCCCGGAAAGCACTGAAAGCCGCAGTCGCTTGCCCAAACGTTCCATCTCGTGTTGCACGGTCTGGTATGGCAACAACCCTGTTTCGGGTATAAACCCCTTGGTGGCAATGACCACATCGGCACCATCGGGCATCAGCTCCACGATCTTGAGGATGATGCTGTGGAAATACTTGCTCGGAGTGACGACGAGTACCAGCGACGTGTCCCCGATCGCGGCGAGCAAATCCGCTTCCGGACGCACGGATCGAGGAAGGGGCATATCCTTGAAATGCCACGGGTGCTTGCCTTCCACGGTCAGTTTCTCGATCAGCTCTTCTCTGGAATCGTACAGGACCAGCGAGTGCTCCGCGAGATCCGGCCGTTTGAGCAGATTCGCGCCGATATGCAGCGCCAGCGTATAGCCCCACATGCCCGCATTGATCACCGTGAGCGTGTTGTGTCCGCTGAGGGGATAAATGCGCCGGTCGGCCTGGTACCCATAAAACCTCAGGACTGCAAAATTCCGGGCAGAATACTTGCGCCGAAAGAATGACCGAGAGATGGCACCTCGGCGAGTCAAGGTCTTGACCCCTTGTGACAGGGCCTCGGGCAAATCCGACGTGATGATGGTGTGAAATGGGGGTTCTCTGTGATACCTGGTCCTGAAGAACTCGCGAGTCTTCTCGATCTCCTGCTCAACGCTCTGCCTGAGCGTCTTGATGTCAGCGCGTTCGAGCCCCTGCATGGCCTTGGCGACCAGATGACTGGGATGAATCAGTTTGTTTCGGGCAATCTCCTCAATCGCTCGGTGCGAAATCCGCTGTTGAGTCAGGGAGTCATCGTCTCTGAGCTCAAATGGTTCTCCCAAATCGATGCTCACGTCACCGAACGCTCGCTCCATCCCTCTGATCAGACTGTCCGGGTTCTTCAGACCTATTAGAGCAGGTAGGAAGAAGCTCCAGTGGCGTGGCAGCATTGACAGCAGCGGCGAGAATGACGCAGACGCCAGGTATCGGTCCTCGGGAATCGCTGCGTAAGAAATGGCGACGGGCACGACCAGTGCTCGGCCTGTGGCTTTCACAGCCGCGAGAACGCAGTGCGGCACGTACGGCTCACGGAGAATCCCATCCCGGGCTCGGACCGTGTATCTGCTTGTCCTGGCGAAGACCACCTGGGTCTCGTTGGCCCTGGCAAGCGCGGCGCAAAACCATGAATAGGCGCGGTGTTGCAGCGGATTGAGAGTCTTGGGGACCCGGAGGGATCGAAGGCCGGCCACCCATCCGGACACCCATCCCCTTGTCATGGTTCCCGCCACATGCATGACCGGAGGAGTCAAACCTAGTCTGTGCAGATAGTAGGATACCAGCGGGTAGTCATAGTACGAGGTGTGGGTCACGAAGAAAAATCGCGAACCTTCGTACTCGGCAATTCGCCGTCTCACCTGCGGAGCGGCAGGTCGGGAGGCGTCCCGGAACAGCTGTCTGGCCAGGAAGAAGAGCATGGCCGACACCTGCCGGTAATTCTCGGGATCATACTCCACGTCAAGGTGGGATAGGGCTTCGTGTAAATCGCTCCGATCGTTTCGAGGTTCGATCGTTTCGGCCAGGTGGAGCGCATCCCCGCGGATCGACGCCGTGGCCAGTCTGGAGGGCTCGAGTATCACCGTGGAATTCTTGAACTGCCTGAAAGGCTCATGCGCCTCAAACAGCTTTATGGCTCTCCGAAGACTCACTGACTTACTCTTTCGGATCGGAATCCGGCAAATGGGAAACGGGTTCGTTCCTGCAAATGGAAGGGTCCTGTCAGTCCCTTCGCTCAGAACAGCACGTCTTAATTGTGCTCCGAGCACACCGGGCTCGTACGGGCGCCATTGTGTAGGCGCGGGCCCCTGGAGCCCGCGCCGTAATGAACTCGCTCACTCCACAATCCCTGTGGGAGGTTTTTCGCTTGACGGTCTCGTGGGTCCGACTCTTGGTCCCCGCGAAGGAGCCGCGGGAGCTCTCGGCGTTGGCTCTGCAGGCTGGACTTGCGTCGCTCGCTCCGGTTCCCTCGCTGGCGGCCCAGGTGTCGCGCGGACGGGCGGCTCAGGAGCTGGGCCCGCTTCTCTCATTGGTACGTCGAATTTCACCGAGAGGAGCACCTGATTAAAGGTCTTGTGAAATTCCTCAATCTTATCAGACGGCGCCATACACGAAACCCGCAGCAGAGTATCCTTGTACTTAAAGAAGACAATTATCACGTCCATCCAGGTAGCTTCCTTGTCTTCCAGCGCCTGGATGAAAAAGTAGTATGCACCGGGAATGTCACTCTTGAATTCGCCCTCATCAAGGATACGCACCGGGTCTTTCTCTCTTGAACCCGCCCTCTTCTGCAAATCCTTTATGGCATTACGAAGCTCGTTCAAAAAGACGTCAAGGGAATCCTTGACAGGACGGTGCGCGGCAACGTTGATCCGGGCACGTACCTTTCCGATCAGGTCAGGAGATTGGAATACCTTATAATAATTCCCCTTGGGTTTATCGAGCTTCACCCAGGTCCCGGGGTACTGCATGCTGAATCCGTATTCTTCACTCTGGAATACCTTGTAATCCTGAGCCAAAGCGGGCAAACCCGCCACAGCCAGGATCAGCGCAGAGGAGATACAGAAGATCCAGGCCCCTCTGTTATGCGCCATCGAACCATCTCCTTTCGCCCGGGAATTAGCATCGAGCGCAGTTTGATAATATCAGGAAGGCTTAGCCACGGTCAATCCTTTTCTCTTCAGCTCCGGGAGCCTCCAGTGAGTCAGAAAGACTGTGCTGGAGCCACGTTTGCCCGCTTGCTCCGGGGCCGCGTCATGCTCACCGGTATGTTGAGCCCCTCCATCGTATCCCTTCATTGCCGAGCAGCGTGAGCAAAGTGCCCAGCGCTACCCAGGCACTCAGTGCAATCCCGAGCGGAGCGGTCAAGCCGTACGCCCAGTGAGCACGCTCTTTATGCAAGAAATACGAATAGGGTGCAATAACCAGAGCCATCCCACATGCGGAAAGGATAAACAGAAGCCATAGGCTAGGCCTGTTATCCCCCATAAGCAAAGCGGCAATTGACCCAACAAGACAAATCGGAAGCAAATTCAGAGTAGTGTAGTTAATCGTCAATCTGAGGGTCTTTCGCACGCTCTTTTCAAGGCCGCCGTAAAACGTTCGCTTCCAGAATCGGAATACCGCAGGAACGCCGGCGAATCCTCGGGTGCTGACCAAGTCGGGGCCACGGGCCACGGTGAGCTTCAGACCCCGGGCCTTTACCAACTTGCCCAAGGCCACGTCCTCGGTTATCTCGTTCTTGAGCCGTTCCCATGTCCCAATGGCACGGTACGCCTCGCGGCTAATCATGATGAAAGACCCTGACGCTAGTCCTGCGCTTTTCTCAGGATCATTTACGTCCGTGAGCGGATAGAAAAAGGAGAGACCCAGCGCAAGGTGCCAGTAGACGACGTTTTCGCTGAAACCACGCTGGATGAAACCGGGCAACAAGCCCAGCATGTCCACGTTATGCTTTGTGAAATAACTCACAGCCAAGGCAATCACATCGGTCCGAAGAATCGTGTCCGCATCCGAGAATAGGAAGATGTCTCCCCGAGCAAGCTCCGTTCCTCGAAAGAGCGCATGGGTCTTCCCTGTCCAGCCATCGGGAAGCTCTTCAATGTGGAGAGCTTTCACGCGAGGATCGCTCCCGGCCAATTCAGATATGATCCGACCGGTCCGGTCCTCGCTGCGATCATTGACCACGATCAGTTCGAGGTTGGGATAATCCGAACCTAGGACCGACCGCATTGTTCTTTCAATGAAGCCCTCTTCATCTTTGGCAGGAATTATCACTGATACCAGTGGGTAAGGCCCTTCGTTACCCGGAGGGTTTTGCGTCTCGAGCCTGGGTTCTGTTCGCAAGTTCCGGAACAACAGCTTGCCGGCCCGAAAGACCTCGATCACCACCACCGCAACAATACACACGGCGATCCATATGAGCCAGTCGGGAACCATGCGAATCCAATCCCTCCCATAGCGCAATCAATAGCTCACCCCGGAGCGTCACCCACGTGTGCCTTTTTCGGGGTCTATTCGATGACCTGACAGGGCCGTGCCCTGCTCTAATCCTTCAGAATAGCTGAAACGGACCGGAACGCATCATGCCCGAATAGGGACGATCTTTCAAGAGAGGATTGCTCACCGAAACGTAATCCGAGTCTTTGGCCCCAAATATGGTTCCGTGTATATGAACTGGAGCACTATATTACCACGCGTCCAAAATGGACCTGTCTGCGCATATCCCGTCAAACGGATCGACGAGAAACTGTGGGGGCGCAATTCATTGCGCCCGATACGAGGGCGTGATGAATCACGCCCCTACAGTGAACGGTAATTCATTGTCTCAGCGGCAACTTTGGCGGGACAAGCTGTCCGAAAGGCCGGATTCAATGCAGGCGTGTACAAAAAGATAACCACGCTCCCGCTCCCCCATCAAGGGGAAGGGAGCGTGGTGCTGAGAGGCGCGGCATTCCGATCAATTAGTCAGCTTGCCTCATCTTGCCGCGTGTGAAGAAGGGCCCCATATCAAATGCCGTGGATGCGAGGCGCAAGAGCTCACTTTGCCTCGGTAAAGAAGGGTCCGAACCCGGTATTGACGCAGAACTCGGCAAAAGGTTTTCGCAATTCGGCCGGCCGCTCGGGATCGTAGTAAAGCACCAGAGGCCCAGCCAGCGCATAGGATCTGTTGCGAACCGTCTGCTCGTTTGGAATTACCGGGAGGGAATTTTCCTTTTCCTTGATGGCCAAAATCTTGACGAGGCCTTTTCTTTCAGCCCTCACGGCTTCGGTGAAACGTGCATCCGCGATGGACCCTTGGGATCGATACACGGCCCGTGTCACATCATAATCGAAGATGCGCATGGTATTAGGAGCGAACGGAAACCCCTTGAGCACGTTCGCGATAAAGAAGCTTTCGGTTCCCGATACGGCTTCATCGCGTGTGATCACTGTGATCGGGTGGTCTTTTCCGCCAACGTGGGCCCAGTTGACGTACTCTCCTGAAAAGATCTTGCGCACCTGATCGACGGAGAGCTCATTTATGGGGTTGTGCTTATTGGCGACAATAGCCACCGCGCCCCACCCAATAATTTGCTCGACAAATCTCAAACCCCTATCTGTTGCATCCTCTTTGAGAGCGTCATCCACGCCGCCAAAGACAGCGGCAGCGTCAATGCCACCAGCTAGGAGGGCGTCAAATGCTGTAGACGGCTCTGAGTGAGTGACGTCTATGTTGGAACCCGGATGCTGCATTCTGTACAGCCTGCTCCAGTCCTCCAAAACGAAATAGGCATAGCGCGAGCCCATGATTTTGAGGGAACGGCCACCGTCGGCGAGCCCCAACGTTACTGCTGAGCAGACAAATAGCACGACTAAAACTATGAGAAGAATTCTCGAAGAACAACGGTGCATAGTCCTAAACCTCCTAAATTCGGTGGGAGCAGTGGCCTGCGAGAAACAGCACGCGGCCATCGCCCCCGAATGAAGTCGCATGCCGGTGTAGCGAGATTGAAAAGCTAACCCACGATTACAGTATGGGGAGGGCCCATTAGACGAGGGTGAACGTCTTGCTAGTTTTCTGCGATTCCAGCGGAAGGTAAGAGAGGGAGTGATACGGCAAGATCGGCCGATGCTCCATCACGGAGAACTATCCGAAGGACCTCGCTCATCTCACCCGCGCTATAAGGCTTGGCAAGGACAGCGGCGAATCCGTGATTCCGAAACTGTGCCATGATGGGATCATTCGAATAGCCACTCGACACGATGGCCTTGACCTTAGGGTCGAGTCTTCTTAGCTGGGTGATGGCCTGTTTACCACCTGTCCCACCCGGGATGGTGAGGTCCATGATTACCACGTCGAACGGCGTTCCCTGCGCGATGGCTTCAGCATAGACGCGCACAACCTCGTCACCGTCACCGGCAAGACCAACCGTATAGCCTAACCTCTCCAACAGTGTTCTCGCCAAGTCTCTTACCATTTCCTCGTCATCCATGACGAGAACGCGCCCGCTCCCGCGTAGCGGTTCGACGGTTTTGGAGGGCGGAACGCGTGCCCCAGGGTCCGATGCGGGTAGGTATATAGTGAAGGTGGTCCCAGCGCCGACTTCTGAGCGCACCGAGATGTGTCCGCTGTGCCTTCGCACCGCAGCATACGACGCAGACAACCCTAGGCCGATTCCATTCGGCTTGGTCGTAAAGTACGGATCGAATATTCTCTCCAAGTTTTCGGGCTCGATGCCTACTCCCGTATCAGCGACACAAATCTTGACGTACCTCCCGGCCCGGAGTGGGATTGCATCTTCCGGACTCAAGATGAAGTTGTAGGCCGAAACCTTAAGTGTTCCTCCGCCGGGCATCGCCTGACATGCATTAATTACAAGGTTATTGATTACTTGGCTTATCTGGCCTTCATCGAGGTCTACCGGCCAGAGGTGTTCCGTGTCCATGTCGAAAGCGCAATCCACAGCCGAACCTCTCAACGCGAAGCGCGTCCAGTCCGACAGGAGCCGAGGGACCGCTACCGTCTTCTTGATAGGGGCGCCTCCCCTGGAAAAGGTCAAAAGCTGATATGTGAGGTCCCTGGCCCGAGCCCCACCTGTTTCAGCCGCTGTGAGTCTTTCAAGAGCCTTGTGCCCCGGGCTGAGCAACAACTTTGCGAGAGAGACGTTGCCCAGGATGCCGGTTAGTAGGTTGTTGAAATCGTGGGCGATCCCTCCAGCCAAGAGCCCGAGCGATTCCAGCTTTTCAACCTTGAGAAGCTCGTGTTGCAACCTCCGGCGCTCAGTCACGTCTCGAATGACCAAGACCAGACCCTGAACCTTGTCATCGCTATTGCGAATGGGCGCCGACGCGTATTCGATCAGCCTTTCCGAGCCGTCACTGCCGCGGAGAGTCGATGGTCCGTCAATCAGCCCTATGTCCCGCATCCCTCTCCGGGTCATCACTCCCGTGTCTTCATCGGTGGCCCTACTCGTTCTCTGAACGATACCGAGGACTTTGTTGAGTCGCTTCCCCATAGCGGCCGGCCGTTTCCAACCGGTTAGCTCCTCAGCCACCGAATTCATCAAAACGATTCGCCCTATAGTGTCTGTGGCAATTACACCGTCCGCGATAGATTCGAGGATGATTGCAAGGCGTTCCTTGGCTTCGAAAACATTCTCCTCGGCAAGTCGGCGTCTTTTCAGATGCCTCTTCATAGCTACCAGCACGGCCACCCAGGCGAAGAGCAGGATGAGAAGGCTGAACAACGCTCCCAGGCCCGCTTGCCACAATCTGGCGCGATAGAATTGGATTTCTTGTCCTGTCCGACCTCGGATGGCCTCGCTCATTTTATTAAGGCCTTCTGAATAGAGAGCTTTCTGCCGATCGTACTCTGCACCGAAAAGAACCGCTGCGGCCTCCCGCGGTCGGCTATCGCGGACCAACGCCAGAGCTAGATTTTCCATCTCGATCAACTTCGTGTACGCGAGCTTTGTCTGTGCTGCGTAGTTCTTCTCATATTCCTGGCGAGCCAGCATAGCAGCCTGGAGGATCGCTCGGTCCAGCTCGGGCTCGAATTCCCGGTAACGGGCCTCCCATCCGGGATCTCCAGTCGCTGCTCCCATTCGTGCCGAATCGGTTAACACCTCATGCAGGTAAGCAATGCTCCCGACCAGGCGTTGGAGGCTCAACTCCTGATTGCCGATTGTGGAGAGTGATCGATACATGCTCCATACGAGGAGCCCTACCACGCTCAGGAGCACGAGATTTAGTAATATCCCGAACGTAAGGAGGCGCACCGGCGTACCGTTTTCAAACACGAGCTTGCGGGCCTGCTCTATGGTGTTAGCCGCTCGACGCATCGCGGTCCTATCCTTATTGGGTTTCTGGGGCGCAACAGACGGACAGTCGAAGTTTTCTCTGAGCACTTCACTATCAGAGTACTTTCTCGAGAAACGCCCTCCGGCTCTGCCCATTATTGGATCGTCTTAGAGCTCATCTTGCCTTGGGTTCATTCCACACTGGGTTTCCGCTTACACTTAGTTGTTGTGCCCAGTGTTTTTCTACGAGTCGGACTACCTTCGGCGGGATAGGAACGTAGTGAAGCTCCGTGGCCATGTTGCTGCCGTTCTTGTAGCACCAGTCGAAGAACTTGAGCATGGCCTCTGCCTTGTCCTTGTCAGGCTGGTGCTTGTGAACCAGGATGTACGACGTGCCGGTGATCGGCCACGTCTTGGCCCCTGGCTGATCCGTGAGATCCATGTAGTACCCGGGGGCATTCTCCCAATCGGCGTTCTCCGCGGCCGCTTGAAACGTCTGAATTGCCGGCTTAACGAAATCGCCGGCTTTGTTTTGAAGTTGCACGTACTTGAGATGCTCTTTCAGAGCGTAGGCGAACTCCACGTACCCAATAGATCCTTTGACCTGCTTCACCAGCGCGGCCACGCCTGGATTGCCCTTGCCTCCGACGCCGGTCGGCCAGGAGACGGCCTTATTCGCGCCTACCTTCTCCTTCCAGGCTGGCGAGACCTTGCTCAGATACGTGGTGAAAATCCATGTTGTTCCGGATCCATCCGCCCTGTGCACGACCGTTATCTCCTGATCCGGGAGTTTGATATCCGGATTGACTGCTTTGATTCGGCGATCGTTCCAGTTCTTGATCTCTCCTAAAAAGATTTCGGCAAGGAGTTCGGGCGTCAGCTTAATCGAGCCTTTACGTACACCCTCCAGGTTGAAGACGGGAACCACGCCGCCAATCACCATGGGGAATTGAATGAGACCGTCTCGGTCCAAATCTCCCGGTTTGAGAGGGTCGTCGGAAGCGCCGAACTGAACGGTCTTCGCTTTGATCTGAGCAATGCCGCCTCCGGAGCCGATGGCCTGATAGGTCATCTTGAGACCGTGGTGCTGGTGGTACTGAGATGCCCATTTTGAGTAGATGGGATACGGAAACGTAGCTCCTGCGCCGCTCAGAGTTGGAGGATCCGCCGCATTGACGGGTTTGACTGATGTAACGAGACACAATCCCAAGGCGGCTACGGCCATCGCAACCACCATGAAGTATCTGCCGCGTTGGTCTCGGGGTTTGTATCTTTGCTGATCGATCGCTCGGTTCATTTCTGTTCTCCTTCGCGCAGTGCTTGAGATCGGAATGACGCTGATAGGGTCCCAGTAAACGAACGATGTTTTCATCTCGCGTTATGAGAGCGTTAGAAGTTTGATATGATCTAAAAGAAGCACATCCTTACGGGAGATAGAAACGTAGATGAGATGCGGGGGCTGGGTCTTGCGTCTCAATGAGGGAAGAAAACCGGGCAGTTCGTTGCGGCATCCGCTAGCTGACAGCAACCATCAAATCTGCTAACCTGAATGGAGGCAAGCCAACTCAGGCCTCCTCTCGGGGGGCTGTGAGCACAATCACAGGAGGTGAGTCATGCCGGGCGTGGGGGAATTGTATCAGAGCGGCGATTGGAAAGCGGAAAAGCATGTTCCCGTAATTGAATGTCCCGACACGGTGACCGCGG
>JBMOME010000075.1:0-2217 GCA_049323095.1 Thermodesulfobacteriota bacterium | reverse complement strand
CGCGTCCACCGTCTTTACCAGCCACACGCCGGTGGCCGCGGGGATCGACTTGTTTCCGCCGGATCTGGTGGAACGCTATTTCAAGGGCTACATGAGCACGCTGGGGCTGAGCGTGGCGGATCTCATGGCCTTAGGCCGGGAGAATCCCTTTGACCAGAATTCGCCCCTTTCAATGGCCGTGCTGGCGCTGCGGGTTTCACGCGGGGTCAATGGAGTGAGCAAGCTCCACAGCCAAGTCGCAAAACACATGTGGAGCAAGCTGTGGCCTGATGTGGACAAGGAAGACATCCCTATCGGATACGTGACCAACGGGGTGCACATACCCTCGTATGTATCCAAGGAAATGGCAGACCTGTTTGAACGTTACCTTGGTGAAGGATGGATCGAAGAACCGGACAATGAAAAGGTTTGGTCCCGTGTGCACAACATCCCGCGGGACGAACTTTGGCGAGTCCATGAGAGTCGTCGCGAGCGCCTGGTGATCTTCTGTCGTGATCGTCTTTCTTCGCAAAGCAAAGCCAGGGGCGGATCGCCTGCGGATCAATCGCGTATCCGGGACGTGCTCAATCCTGACGCTCTGACCATCGGATTTGCCCGGAGGTTCGCACCGTACAAGCGGGCAGGGCTCCTCTTTTCAGACCCGGATCGACTCTATCGGATCATCTCTGACAAGAACCGACCGGTGCAATTCATCTTTTCAGGGAAAGCGCATCCCCGAGACGGCCAGGGAAAAGAATTAATCAAGATGGTTGTGCATCAAGCCCGGTTGGAAGGCTTCCGGCGCAATCTGGTCTTCCTGGAGGATTACGACCTGCATGTTGCTCGCTACTTGGTTCAGGGCGTGGATGTGTGGCTCAATACGCCACGTCGGCCCAACGAAGCGTGCGGCACGTCAGGAATGAAGGCGGCTGCAAACGGCGCCCTGAACATGAGCATTCTCGATGGTTGGTGGGTTGAGGGTTACAACGGCGCGAACGGATGGGCAATCGGTTCCGGTGATGAGTACGATGACCCGTTGTACCAGGATCAGGTAGAAGCGCGACTCATTTACGAGCTGCTGGAAAACGAAGTAGTTCCGCTCTTCTTCGAGCGCGGCCCGGACGGATTGCCGCACGGATGGATAGAAATGATGAAGAACAGTATGGCATCCATCTGCGTGCGGTTCAATTCACATCGAATGATTGAAGAATACATGGATGACTACTACATCCCTGCGGGAACCGCGCATCAGGCGCTCGGCGAGAACCGGTACGCACGAGCCCGAGATCTCAGCGAATGGCGCAAGAGGGTGCGCGGGCTCTGGAAAGATGTGAAAGTGCTGGACGTTTCGGAATCACGCGGGGATCGAATATCACTAGGCGAATATCTAACTGTGAGAGCCTCCATCCAGCTCGGTGGGCTCGATGAACACGAAGTACTCGCAGACCTGTGTCATGGCCGAATGGGCCCGGATCGTGATCAGATGATCGACAAAAGCATCACAGCGATGGTGAACGTAGGTAAGTCCGACGACGGCGTCGCACACTTCGAAGGGACCATCCATTGCGACGATACCGGCGTTTACGGATATAACATACGAGTGGTGCCCTTCCACCCCTTTATCTTCGACCCTCTCGCCATGAACCTTGTCACTTGGGGATAGGTCCCAAGGCAAAGGATTGCGGAACCGCTATTCTCTTCGAGCGGTCTGAAGCCGAACTCTCAGCACATTTTTGCCTTGCATACGCTCGTACTCCACGAAATCCGCCAAGTTTCGTACGAGATGTATACCCAGCCCGCCGGCCTTTGATCGATCGAGGGATCTGTTGAGGTCAGGTGGAGTGCTCAAGAGCGGATTGAATTCCTTGCCGTCGTCTTTCACCTCAATAAGTAATTGGCCCTGTTTGTGTTCTAGCGTCACCTGCACGTCGTGAATGTCATCGTCATCGAATGCATATTTATTGATGTTGGTCAGAACTTCTTCCAGAACCAGATTAGCCAGATAGATGACCCGTTCGGAAAACTTGCAAGCCTCGAACCATACATTGGCGCGGCCGATCGATTCGGCCAATCCGGCCGCATTTGTTTCCACAGTCAAGTTGAGAATTTGGCTCATGAGCAGTGCCCAAGGCGGCGGTGGTTCATGACAGCAATGCGATTGCAAGCAAATAAGACGGGGAGAACTTTTTTGTAAGAAGGTTTTTCGCTGAATCCCTTTCCAAGAACTTCTATACACCG
>JBMOME010000074.1:0-18395 GCA_049323095.1 Thermodesulfobacteriota bacterium | reverse complement strand
GTTGGGCAAAAATTGTTGAACAACGGGCAGCTATAATAGCGCGGGTCGATCCAAAATACGAGATTTTCCATGAGGATTGGCATCCATTCAGTTACGTGAGGCTGAATTCTGCCGGGATTCCTGTGTAGGGGCAGGCCGTGTGCCTGCCCGATTTGGGATGATTTGGCCAAGGGCAGGCACAAGGCCTGCCCCTACAAATTGCTTCGCCCCGCGAAACGCGGGACAAAGCAGTGAAATTCCACCGCGCGAAGCTGAATGCTGACTCGTGGTTTGGAGAATCTCAAAGGGACTTACCCTAGCAAACAAGCCATTATCGATTCCATTGGAGCCACTTGGAGAAGAGCTTCTTCAAGAAAGGCGTCAGTCTGGTGCGAAAATACGCGTCTGCGGCGTGTTTGATGGCTTCAGCTTGAGTAGGGTAGGGATGAATCACCCGCGATATGGCCCCAAGGCCCAATTTGCCCACCATAGCGAGGGTTATTTCGGTGATCATTTCGCCTGCATGAGCTGCCACGACAGTCGCGCCCAGTATGCGATCCGTGCCTTTGGCCACGTGGATCTTCACAAAGCCCTCGTCTTCGCCGTCTACCACTGCTCGATCCACTTCCGAAAGCGGCCTGACGTACGTATCCACCGCGATACCTTTGTTCTCCGCGTCTTGTTGGTACATTCCCACATGGGCTATTTCCGGATCGGTGTACGTGCACCACGGAACGGTCAAGGCGCTCAGAGCCTTTGAGCCTTTGAAGAGCGCGTTCTGGATCACGATCCGGGCCGTGGCATCCGCGGTATGGGTGAATTTATAACTCAAAGAGACATCGCCGATAGCGAAGATGTTCGGATTGGTGCTCTTCAAATGGTCATCAACAAATACCCCTCTGCGGGTATCGTACTGAACGCCCGCGGTCTCCAGTCCGAGGTTTTCAACATTCGGCGCTCGTCCCGCTCCGACCAGGATTTCGTCCACCGCTATGGAATCCTCGCGGCCGTCGGACTTGAAATGGATAAGCTTTTCGCCGTTGCGGGACTCCACCTCAGTCAAGTCGGCCTTTAGCGCCAGATGAATACCTTCCTTGAGAAATTTGCTCTGAATGATCTCAGCCGCGTCCGCATCCTCGCGATCGAGCAAATGATCGTTGTTGTGGAAAAGCACCACCTGCGCTCCAAGGCGTTGAAACGCTTGGGCCAACTCGCACCCTATGGGGCCTCCGCCGATGATAGCAAGCCGACCAGGCCGCTCAGTGAGCGAGAATACCGTCTCATTCGTGAGAAAGCCTGCTTCCGCGAGTCCCTTGATGCCGGGGTGCACCGCTCTGGCGCCCGTGGCGATCACGGCCTTCTTGAAGCGCAGGTTTTTCCCGGCCACTTCAATGGAATCCGGTCCGGTGAAGCGTGCATGTCCCAGGTAAACATCAACACCGAGGCTCGCGAACCGCTCCGCGGAATCATGGTGGCTGATTTGCGCTCGCAGCCGCCGCATTCGTTCCATGACCGCCGAGAAATCCACTTCCGCGCCTTCAGGCACCTTTATGCCGTAGGCCGCGGCCTTGCGGATCTCCGCGGCTGCACGGGAAGATCGAATGAAAGCCTTGGATGGGACACAACCCACGTTCAGACAATCCCCACCCATCAGGAAGCGCTCGATCAACGCGACCTTTGCGCCCAGCCCTGCGGCTCCCGCGGCGGTGACCAGCCCGGCAGTGCCGGCCCCGATTACCACAAGGTTGTACCTGCCTCTAGGATCGGGATTTACCCACTGAGGGGGATGCACATTAGAAACCAGCTCTTGGTTGTATTTGTCGTTCGGTCGAACATCGACTCTGGCGTCGACAGGAGGCGCGTCATTCGGTGGTGTGACTTGCGGTGCCGCTTCCATGTTCGCCTGCGCTTCGTGAAGGCTCCTTCGAGCGATACGGGTGACCAGCGCGGCTACCAGCACTGTGGCGGCGAGACCGACCCAGAAGAAGATTTGCGCGCCTAAGCCGCCTTCCACTTGTCCTGCCGCGACTGCGGCCAACGATCTGGCTGCGGAACCCAGGTACGTATACATGACCGCGCCGGGAATCATGCCGATAACGGTCGCGAGGGCATAGGTGCCGAAGGAAACATTGGTCAGCCCCAGCGCATAATTGAGCAGATTAAAGGGGAAGACGGGGCTGAGTCTTAACAGCAGGACTATCTTGAAACCTTCGCGGCCGATGGCGCGGTCAATCGCGGCAAATCGCGGGTTATGCGCTACCTTTTGAGCGACCCAGTCGCGGGCAAGCGTGCGACCGACGAGAAAAGCAGCACACGCGCCCACGCTCGCGCCGATCCATACCGCCGGAAGCGCCTTGGCAAGCCCGAAGAGGAGTCCTGCACCCATCGTGATCAAGGAACCCGGCAAGAAGAAAACGCAAGCCACCACATAGAACAGGGCCACTACAATAGGTCCCCAAACTCCCAGGCCCTGCGTCCATTCCAGGACAGCAATAACGTATTGTTTGAGCGGAAGGAACCAGAGCGCCAGTACTACCAAGCAGGCGAGTACTATGATCAGCGCGAGCCGCGCAGCGCCCCCATCATTTCTGCCCTGGTGATAGCCTCTTGTCTTACTAATTGATTCGTGGGTCATGTCCTGCATCCGATCATCGATAATGAGGAGGCCGCACAATCGAAAGAATTCGCGTCCTGTCCCCCAATGCCTTATATTCCAATGACGCCCGAGATCGGAAAAGGATGCATCAATTTGCAGGCTCGTCACCGTCGAGACATGGAGAGTGTTTGCCAAAAATGATGACTCATTGAACATCCGTCACCCCGGACTCGATCCGGGGTCCAGAACGTATTGAAAAGACTGGATTCCCGCTTCCGCGGGAATAACGGACGAAAGAACTGGGCTGCTTAACTTAACGCCTGTGGAGATCCACCGGAATGACGGGAATACGGTACCGCCAATAGGACAGAATATTCGGCAACGGGTATAAGATAACAAGTGTGCAACGGCAGGGCCTGACGCTACTCTAATCCCTAGCCCCAACAAGCTCTTCGAAGGTATGTGGTTTCACTTGGACGTACGTGCCGGTGGCTTTTGTACACACATTTCCCTGCTGATCGCGGATCTCGACTCGGAGATCGACCAGCTTGCCGTCACGCGAATCTATGCGACACCGCGCCTCGATGCGCTGCTCAACGTAGAGCGGTCTGACGAAATCAATATGAATCGAGCCGGTTACAGCAGGCTCCCCCAGGACATGCCACGTGGTCCATCCCATGATTTCGTCGCACAGTCCTGTCTGAATCCCGCCGTGAAGCACGCGACCAAAACCCGCGTATTCCCGATCCGGCGCCCATATGCAGACAAGCTCTCCCGGTTCGGCTTTGTCTTCGTAGAATTCAAGTTTCAGCCCTCTCGGGTTTGCTTGCCCGCAAAAGAAGCACTGTTGGCCTGCAAAACGGTTAGGTATGAGCGCAAGGTTGTCTGCACTATGCTCAGTCATCTCCACACCTCGGTCGGATTCGGGTCGTATTGTGCTCACAGGCTTCCCGCAACGTCAATCGTGATAGTACAAGTCTCTTCGTGGAAATTCTTTTGAAAGCCGATTCCGTCGGAGTATGGTGACACGATAGAGCCGGAGTGGTAGTCTGTGGCTTCTCATTCGGTTAAAAACAGGTCCGTGGGTGTGCAGGGAGCAAGAAACTCGTGAGAGAGATGTTCTGTCCTTCATCGGTCGTGGTTATTGGGGTATCCACCCGGTGGTTCAACCTGGGCAAGGAGATCGCGCGCAATCTCCTTGAATTTGAATTTGATGGCGTGATCCACCTTGTGGGCAAAGAAGGCGGAGTGGTATTTGGTCGCAAAATTCACACATCTTTGGCCGAAATCCCCGACGCGATCGATCTTGCCATCATCCTTATCCCTGCCAAGGCAGTTCCCGATGCGATGGAAGAATGCGGACGCAAAGGCATAAAGCGAGTCATCATCGAAACGGGCGGATTCGGAGAATTCGACCGAGACGGGCAAGGGCTTGGCACGAGACTCAAGGAAACCGCCCAGCGATACGGGATGCGCTTTATCGGCCCCAACTGCATCGGGATCATGAACGCGGCCAACGGAATGGCCACGCCCTTTGCTCGCATGAACAACATCTTCCGTCGAGGCGGAGTGGGGATCATTGCTCAGAGCGGTGGCGTCGCGCTCTTGCTGTTGAACATGCTGGACAACGACAGGATCGGGTACAGCAAGTTCGCGGCCATCGGGAACAAGCTGAACGTGGATGAGTGCGACGTCCTGGAATACTATCTGGAAGACTCGGACACAAACGTAGTTTGTCTTTATCTGGAGTCCATTTCCGACGGCAAGCGGCTCACCAACATCGGCCGGTCGTCCACCAAGCCGATTGTGGTGCACAAGGCGAACATCGGCAGCATGAGCCGGGTTATCGCGCACTCACACACGGAAGCGCTCGCGAATGACGATCAAGTGGTGGACGCGGCGCTTCGGCAGGTGGGCATGGTCAGGTTCCAGGACATGCCCGCGTACATGGATTTCGTCAAGATCCTCCAGCTCCCTCGCATGAAGGGTCGCAACCTGGCCATTGTTTCGCGGTCGGGAGGCCACGCGGTCATGGCCGCGGACGCGGCATACACGTACGGATTCAAGCTCCCACCGTTCCGTCAGGATTTCCTGGATCAGATCCGTAAGCATTTGCGAGCCCACGTGATCCAGCTCACCAATCCGCTGGATCTGGGTGACCTTTTCGATTTTGAAGTCTACTGCCGGATCATCGAACACACGCTTCAACAAGACACGGTGGATGGCATCCTGTTTTTGCACACGTACTTCGCTGGAGTGGAAGGAGAGCCGTCCCGGAAATTGCTCCAATCGGTGGCCGAGCTTTCTCAACAATACCAAAAGCCTGTGGCTGTATCTGTATCTACTGAGCAATTCGAGATGTCACGGCTCCACAAGGAATTCGATTTCCCCATCTTCTTGAGCCCCGGCACTGCTATCGAATCTCTGGATCGGTCGATCAAATACTACGAGCGTCGCGAATTCATTGCAGTCCAGGGCGCGCCGGCAAAGCCCAATCCTTTACCCGACCATGCGGCCATACAGGCTGTGCTTGATCGAGCCGCCAAAGAGGAACGTTCGCCCTTGCTCCACGAAGCGCTTCAGATCGTCAACCTTGCAGGAATTCCGGTTCCCGAGCACAGAGTCTTTGCGCTGGGGCAATCACCGGAATCGGCAACACACGACATGCCTGGGCCATATGCGCTCAAGATCGTCTCTGCGGGGATTTCCCACAAGTCGGACGTGGGCGGAGTGGTGCTGGGCCTTATCGATGCGCCCGCGCTCTCCCAGGCGTACCAGGAAATGACGGCTCGTGTGGCAAACCTTGGGGAGGACCAACGCGCAGGCGTGTTGGTCCAGCAAATGGTGCCGAAAAGGCCCGGTTCGTACGAACTTATCCTTGGCGGAAAGCGCGACCCGCAGTTCGGGCCCATCGTGCTGCTGGGACATGGCGGGGTTTTCGTAGAGGTTTTCGGCAAGGCGGTTCTGCGCATGGCGCCGTTGTGCCTGCCGGAAATAGACGAGATGATCGACGAGTTGCCGGGTTCGGAAATACTCAGAGGTGTCAGAGGGTTACCTCCGGTGGATAGAGACGCGCTGAGGGATGCTCTTGTTCGGCTTTCGTATCTGATGGTTAATTTCCCTGCAATAGATCAGATCGACATCAATCCCGCGCTCGTTTCCAGCTCAGGCGTCGTCGCTGTTGACGCCAGAATAGTTCTCGGCTAGAAGCGTTTCCAAAAGCGAGAAGTTTTTGGAAGAGTTTCCGGGGAGGGCTCTTCAAATCCCCCCAACCCCCCTTTTCTAAAGGGGGATACAGGGGGATTTTCCCGGCCCCCTCCACCAAAAACTCCTGCGCCTTCGGGGGTGCCACGGACCTGGCGGACTCAGGTCCGTGTTCCGTGACTCAACCGATCCGGCACTGACCCAGCGAAGCGCCGGGTCAGTGGCACCCGGCGGGATACCCGACGCACTGCGACGATTACGGTCGCACTCACGCGTTTGCATATGGCTTTACCGTTTGGAAGGGACCGACCATGCCGCACAGGATTGACGTAGCTCTCAAACTGAATGTTCCGGACCCCGCGGGCCGCCGCGTCAAAAGCCGGATCGAATCGGACCTTGGGCTTCGGGTTGATAACGTTCGTGTCGCAGACTCGTTCTTGATCGACCGGCCGCTCACCCGTGATCAGCTCCAATTTGCCACCGAGGAACTCCTCCGCGATCCCGTGATCCAGGAAGCGTCCATCGACGAACCGATCAGCCTTCCGTTTGATTGGCTCATCGAAGTGGGATTTCGCCCCGGCGTGACCGACAACGTTGCTCGTACCACTCGTGAGGGCCTGGAACGCACCCTTGGCATCACGTTTGACCCCGGCGAAGCGGTCTATACCCGGAAACTCTATTTCATCCAAGGAAAGCTCTCGCGCGATGACGTAGAGAGGATGGCCAGAGACCTCCTCTGCAACGATCTTATCCAGACAAGGACGGTCTTCTCTCCTGGAGAGGATCGGAGCAAGATCGTGGTTCCGAAGGTGGTTTCCTTTGCACAAGCCACAATAGCTGAGATCGACCTGGACGTGGCTGACACCGAGCTGATTGAAATCAGCAGGAAGGGACTCCTGGCACTCAGCTTGGAAGAGATGAAGACGATCCGGGACTATTACCGCGACCCCGCTTTCCTGGAGCAGAGGGCATCAGCCGGCTTGGGCCCACGGATTACGGACTGCGAACTGGAATGCCTCGCACAGACCTGGTCGGAACACTGCAAACATAAAATCTTCAATGCCTCGATCACGTACCACGAAGACGGCAAGTCCCGTCGCATCGACAGCCTATTCAAATCCTGTGTGCAGGCCGCGACTGAGAAGATCCGCAAGGATCTAGGCGAAAAGGATTTCTGCCTCTCAGTTTTCAAGGACAACGCGGGCGTTATCCGCTTCGACGACGAATGGAACCTGGTCATGAAGGTGGAGACCCACAACTCCCCGTCAGCCCTGGATCCGTATGGCGGCGCGCTCACAGGAATTGTGGGCGTGAACCGCGACCCATTTGGCACCGGGCTTGGGTCGAGGCTTATTTTCAATACCGATGTCTTCTGCTTTGCGCCGCCTGATTACGACGGTGAAATCCCTCCACGACTGCTCCATCCCCGCAGAGTGTTCGAAGGGGTGAGGGAAGGGGTCGAGCACGGAGGCAATAAGAGCGGCATTCCCACAGTTAACGGCGCGATTGTCTTCGATCGGCGGTACCTAGGCAAACCTCTGGTCTATTGCGGTACCGGAGGCATCATGCCGGCTCGGATTAACGATAGATCCGCGCATCAGAAACAGGCGCGGCCAAAAGACAGGATCGTCATGGTGGGCGGCCGCATCGGCAAAGACGGCATCCACGGCGCCACCTTCTCGTCTGAAGAACTTCACGAAGAATCCCCGGTCAGCGCGGTCCAAATCGGAGACCCGATCACTCAAAAACGCATGACCGACTTTCTGCTCATGGCTCGCGATAGGGGCCTGTACAGTTCCATAACGGACAACGGAGCAGGCGGGCTTTCTTCTTCGGTGGGTGAAATGGCCCGCGAAGCAGGCGGTGCTCGCCTCTGTCTGGAACGAGCCCCGCTGAAGTATCCCGGTCTTCAGCCTTGGGAGATCCTTCTGTCCGAGGCTCAGGAACGCATGACCGTAGCGGTGCCTCCGGATAAACTCGAGGAATTTCTCGAACTGGCTCGTACCCTGGATGTGGAAGCCACGGACCTGGGGGAATACACCGATGACGGATTCTTTACGGTTCTGTGGCGCGACCGCACCGCGGCCATATTGCCGCTGGCGTTTCTCCACGATGGGCTCCCGGAAATGGAGCTTCAGGCCAGGTGGACGCCGCCTGTTCATCCTGAACCCGATTTCGAGTGCCCCCAGGATCTGACGCCCACGCTGACGACAATCTTGGGCCGATGGAACGTGTGCTCGAAGGAACGAATTATCCGCCAGTACGATCACGAGGTACAAGGTGGTTCCGTGGTTAAGCCGCTCATTGGACCGCTCCATGATGGGCCCGGTGATGCGGCAGTGATACGGCCGCTGCTGGACCGGCTGCGTGGCATTGCTGTGGGCTGCGGCATTGCTCCGCGTTATTCGGATATCGATACGTACCGGATGATGGCGTCATGCATTGATGAGGCTGTGAGGAACATCGTTTCGGTAGGAGCTGACCCGGACCACATGGCCGGCTTAGACAACTTCTGCTGGTGCGATCCGGTGCAGTCGGAAAAGACCCCGGACGGCGAATACAAGCTCGCGCAGCTCGTCAGGGCTAACCAAGCGCTTTTTGATATGACGACAATGTACCGGATCCCGTGCATTTCCGGCAAAGACAGCATGAAGAACGACTATCACATTGGAGATACCAAGATATCTATCCCGCCCACCGTGCTCTTTTCCGCTGTGGGGATCGTGCCGGACGTCAGACTGGCCGTGACGCCGGATTTCAAGCGAGCTGGCGACGCAATCTACGTGCTCGACATCACCCGAGACGAGACAGGCGGGTCGGAATATTTCGCGTCTTTGGGTCATGTGGGGAACAAGGTCCCCACAGTGGCAGATCCTTCCAAGGCCATCGCTATGTATCGGGCGCTCCACGCGGCCATGCAGAAACGACTGGTCGCGTCATGCCACGATCTTTCCGATGGCGGGCTCGGCGTGGCCCTGGCGGAGAGTGCGTTCGCCGGAGGTCTGGGAGCCGCAATTTCGCTGTCTAGCTTAGTGCTCGACGGGGTTTCGCGTGATGACGTGGCCCTCTTCTCGGAAAGTCCGTGCCGGTTCCTGCTGAGCGTGCGCCAAGAGGACCAGGCTAGCCTTGAAGCAGCCCTTTCGGGCCACCCGCTGGCAAAAGTGGGCGAGGTGACGTCCGAGCCTCGCGTGCGCGTGCAAGGTCTCCAGGGCGCCACGGTGATTGATGCAGAGATCTGGGATCTCAAACAGGCCTGGCAAGCGCCGCTGGGTACGTAATTGGGACTGAGTTCAATCAAAGACATCACCCGTTTCAGGAATCCCGGAAAGCATTTGCAGTTTGCCGAGAGTGATGCAGCACTGACCGGACAAGTCAGGTCAGTGGCGCCCGAGACGTGTCAACGACACGGATAACGGGTGTCATTGGCCTGCTCCCTCCTACCGTTATTCCGGCCGGTATCCAGTCCCCCGCAGAAGGCCGGATGCGCCCCGTCATGTACAGCAAGTGTCAGAAAGATGTCCGATTGTCGCTTGGGCTTTAGTAGGTGCCGGCTTCCGTGCCGGCACATTTTTCCTAAAAATATCAACCAGCTCGGGCCGGCAGAGCCTGCCCCGGACGTGATCCGGGGGACGCCGGCCCTACCAGTCTTGCTCAAGCGCAGGCTGTTCAAGAAACCAAGAGTTTTGACAACCGGTATAAGTGTCTCGCCAGACCTCGCTCTCTGAATCCCTGTGCGTATATAAAGTAAGTAAACCAATCAGATATGCTCATCTGCTTACGATTGTGGTAGATATTCTTCATAATCTCTTCGCTTTGATCTGCTCATATATCATTGTAACCCTTTACCAATCGAGACAAATGAGCTTGGCTCTTCCGTTCATAGGAATGAGAACAATATGCTATTCCCATAATGACTGTGAAATTAATTGACTAACATGAATATTTCATGATATGATTGATGAAAAGGAATAGCATACACTAACACCGGACAATTATTCGGGCTCCCAGCCCAATTATTGCTCTGGTGCGAAAAGGAGAAAGGGTATGGTGTCGCATCGCCTCCTAATTGTTCTGTGCAGTGCGCTTATGCTGGCACTGGTCCCCGTTTTCGTATGGGGGTTTGCGCCTCAATGTTGTCCGACGGGCCCACATATGCCATCTCCAGGACCGGCTATGTGGGGGCCTCCACAGCCTGGACCGATGGGGCCTGCCGGACTTATGGGACCGGCAGGGCTGATGGGACCTCCTCCCGGAGGGTTCCCGATGATGGGGCAAGGATGTGCGCCTCCGCCTTGCGGCCCGCCGACCAAGGTGAAGAAACCTATGCCGTTTATGCCTCCGCCCGGGCCTTGTTTCATGCCGCCTTGTCCACCGAAGTGTGGTCCCAACGTCGTGATCGAGCCGATGATCTATCTGGGCTACGTTTGGAAGGACAGAGGGGTAGGGCTTAAGGCTGAGAATGACGCTGCACCGGTGATCGGCCTCCTGGAAACCAGGCACGATTACAACCTGGAAGGCGTCTGGCTTGAGGTCGCGATCCCCGTCACTTTCGACTACAATTACGGACTCATGGTAAGCGGCGCGCACCTGTTTCCAGCGGCTGCCACCTCACGTCAGACCTACTCCCTGGATGGCGGCGTAGGAGGCGGTAGACGAGACTGGAATACGGACATTCAGTGGTGGAATGTTCAGGCCGCAGGGAGTTACGCATTCTGGCGAGGAGTTTCCCTTCTGGCCGGGTACCGTTGGGATTCTTTCATGACCAAGTTCACCAGTCCGTCGGATCTGGTGGGGATTCCCGGTCTCAATACCGACCAGGCCGATCTTACGGTGAGCGCCCATATTCCATTCATCGGAATACAGCTTGACCCGTGGCTGAGCTGCGAGACGTTCACGAAAGTAGGCTTTGTCGGTTTTCCCGTTGTGCTGGGCACTCTCATCTACAAAGAAGGAGTCGGAAACATCGCCAATGGCCCTGCGGCTCTCAATGGGAACCAGGCCTTCGATTCCGGCTACTTCATGGAAGCATACGGCGAAGGCGGCATGAAGATGGCTAACTGGAATGTTGGTGGATTCGTCAAATACTCTACTCTGCACGCCACCTCAAAGGTGGACCTCGAAGCGAGCCTGGCGGCTAACGGCCTGGCTGTGCAGAAGTACAATTTCACCTTCGATCGCCGCAATTGGATATTCGGCGGAAAGATCGGGGTTGCCTTCTAGGTCTCTGCATAGCAATCTCGATGTCTTGGAAAAAGATGCGGGGAGGTCCAACAAAACGGGCCTCCCCGTTTGCTTTTCTCATGAGCGCACGAAACATGGTGGCCCAGTTTGAGCATTCAATCTTGTGGGGCAGGCTTTCCAGCCTGCCATTCACCGAGCTCGAGAATCGGCGGGCTGAAATCCCGCGAGGCCGCGGGACTGCCCCACAGTCAACACTGCATCTGTCCCGCCGAAGACCAAATGGTTACTGGTCTGCTCAGAGTCAATTGGACATTATCTCAGGCAGTCGCTATAAATGACCGTATGCCTGCCATTTCATCGACCGGTTGATGGTGGCCGAAAAATGCTCCGCAGTCACACCAGGAGGGCAAACCAATGGAGAGAGCAACGCTTTGTGTCTTGTTATTCGCTCTAGTGTTTGCACTTTCTCAGGTGGAAACGGCCGGTGCGCAGGCGCCCGTTAAGCCCGCAGTCGTAAGTGTCACCAGTCCAGCATTCCAGGATGGAGGCACGATTCCGCGCACATACACGTGTGACGGAGAGGACATCTCGCCGCCACTGGAAATCGGTTCGGTGCCGCCCGGCACAAAGAGCCTTGCTCTGATCAAAGACGATCCGGACGCGCCTGGCGGGACATGGGTGCATTGGGTCATGTACAACATTCCACCCGACACCAAGAAGCTCCCGCAGCAGGTACCGCGGAAAGCCAAGCTTCCCAACGGCGCGTTTCACGGAAAGACCAGTTGGGGAGGTCGGAAGCTCGGTTATGGAGGTCCATGTCCGCCAAGCGGTATCCATCGTTATTTCTTCAAGGTGTATGCATTGGACATCGTACTGGACCTCAAGCCCGGCGCGACAAAGGACGAGCTCCTGACCGAGATGAAAGGACACGTCCTCGGTGTAGGACAGCTCATGGGCCGTTATCAGAGAAGGAAATAAGGCTGGACCCAAGAAATGCTCAGGTCGTTCGAAGTCGCGCTCGCTTTCCTCACCATCTTCGATCCGCACCCTAAGCCGTCGCCGACCGTATCGGACGTAGGGCGGTCCGCGTGGGCCTTTCCGGTAGTCGGGGCCTTGATAGGTCTGCTGCTGGTGGCGGTTCGGTGGTTCTGCGCACCTTACTTTTCGCCGCTTCTGGTGGCGATTCTGCTGGTTGCCGTTTGGGTGGTGGTGACGGGCGGTCTGCATATCGACGGGTGGACCGACTGCTGGGATGCGCTGGCTGCCGCGGTCCCTCCGGAACGCAGGTTGGAAATCCTCAAGGATTCCCGTCTCGGGACCTTCGGGGCTCTAGGGTTGGTGTTGCTGCTGGCTCTCAAAGCCGCGGCCCTGGCTGATGAAAAGCTCCCGATCTTCATGGTCTTCCTTGCTCCCATCGTAGGACGAGCGTCAATCCTTCTGGTTGCGCATCGAGCATCCCATCGAGGCGAAGGAATGGCAGCTCGATTCATCGACGCTCTCGACACCCGTGTGGTCAAATGGGTAGCCATCCTAGTCTGTTTCGTTGCCCTGACCGCGGGCTGGCACGGCATACTAGCCGCGGGAGTTGCCTACGGGGGAGCCCTGCTTTTCAAGCGCTTTGCAGAAGCAAGACTGAATATGGTGAATGGTGATGTGATCGGCGCAAGCTGCGAACTCAGTGAGACGCTGGTCCTGCTCATCGGCTGCATGGGGGTGTGAGCGCGTGCGCATCGGGACTACCTCGTACATATTTCCCGCAGACATCCTGACGAACGTTCAGCGACTAGCACACCGAGTCGATGATGTGGAACTGGTCGTCTTCGAAGTGGACGACTCGGGTGCGGACTTGCCCGATCGATCCACTATCGACAAGCTAAACAAGCTTGCCGGCGAACATGACCTGACGTACACGGTTCACCTTCCCCTGGACTTGACCCTTGCATCGGACTCCCCTCAAGCTTCGTTGGAGAAAGCGCTCCGCGTGATTCGGAGCACTACTGCCTTGTCACCTTACGCGTTTATCGTTCACATGGAGCGCGGTGAGGAATCTCTGGGAGCAGGTCCGGAACATGCGATAGAGAACGCTGTGCGTTCATTGGAGGCGCTTGCGACCGAAACGGGCGAGTGCGAACGTTTGTGCGTGGAGAATGTTCAGGCCAACCATTACGAGCTGATAGACTCAGTTGTTGAGAAGCTGCCGGTCTCCTGTTGCGTGGATGTTGGGCACCTCTGGAAGGAGAGGCTCGATCCTGTGCCTCTGCTTGAGCGGCTGCTTCCCAGGACTCGTGTGATTCACCTGCATGGAGTGGGTCATCGGGACCATCAGGCGCTATCTCTTGTATCGACAGCGGACTTGGATCCAGTGATAGCTCTGCTCCGCGGCTTTGAGGGAGTTCTCACCCTTGAGGTCTTCAAAGAGCAGGATTTGACCGACTCCTTGATGGCTTTGGATCAATCGCTGCGGCGGGTGGGGATAAGCAGCAGAACATGAAAAGCCCGGGATGCTCTCCCGGGCCTATACCGAATAATCAGCGATGGTGCCGAAGAGGAGACTCGAACTCCTACAGGCTTGCGCCCACCAGACCCTGAACCTGGCGCGTCTACCAGTTCCGCCACTTCGGCCCGCTAGTATTCTGTCATTCAGGCTTCACACTGTCAAGACCGAAAAGCCGCACGGATAAGCCTTCCGTTACGCGCGGGGGAGGAAGCAATCGGCAAGCGACCGCAACCGTCATTCCGGCGGAAGCCGGAATCCAGTTCTTCACTGTTTTCTGGACCCCGGCTTTCGCCGGGGTGACAACATTGGCCAGTGGGATTTTCCTTGAGTCAACCTATTCGGACTCTTCGTTTCGCGTACCTTAATTCTCGCTTTTCTGCGGTTGGAGCGAAGATTAACTCGAGTAGCCACTAGGATGACTCGAGAACCATTGCAGCACTTGGCCGACAATTGCTTCGATGTCGGACCGAGAAGGCGCCCAGGCAAGGTCTCTAAACGCGAGAGACGGGTCCGCGACCAACTCGGGAGGATCTCCGGGCCTTCGCGGCCCTATTTTCGGACTCAATTTCACTCCCGATACGCGCGACACAGCGCTGACTATTTCCAGGTTTGATAAACCCGAGCCGGTTCCCAGATTCATCTTAATGAGAGGGCTCTGATCCAGCTTCGCCATTGCCTTGATGTGGGCTTCAGCCAGATCGGTCACGTGGATATAGTCGCGGATGCAGGTTCCGTCAGGCGTGGGATAATCATCGCCGAATATGACAAGATCTTTGGTGAGCTTCAGCGCGTATCGCACCACGTTTGGGATCAAATGGGTTTCAGGCCGATGGTCTTCTCCCAGGCCGTCTTGAGGTTCGCAACCTGCCGCGTTGAAGTATCTGAGGCTCGCTGAGCGAATTCCGTACGCTCGATGGTAGTCTTCGAGCATCCATTCAATCGCGAGCTTGGTCCGGCCGTACGGCGATATGGGTTGCTTCGGATGATCCTCGGTGAGCGGAAGCCGTTGTGGCACTCCGTACACCGCACAAGTACTGGAGAAGATCACGCGGTCGTGGCCCGTAGCCCTCATGGCCTCCAGCATGTTGTACGCCGCGATGAGGTTATTGCGGTAGTAAAGGTCGGGCCTTTCCACGGATTCGCCGACCAAGCAGCTCGCGGCGAAATGGAAGATCGCGGCATAACGGTTTTGGGACAGGTGCTGGTGCAACGCGCCTGGTTCGGTGAGGTCAAAGCAAAAGAAGGCGCTCCCTTTGAGGGCAGATCGGTGCCCCGTTGAGAGATTGTCCGCGATTGAGACATCCAGGCCCTGTTGCAATGCGTATCTCGCGAAGTGCGAGCCCACGTACCCTGCACCGCCGATAACGAGTATTCTTTCGCTGCTCACTGCAAAGCTCTCCTGCCAGACTGTCCCGAATATGCGCACCAAGCTTATACACCGTGAGAGCGGGCCGGGCAAGAAAAGGCATGGCGCGAGGCCGGCGGATGTGCCATAAAGTGAGGATGGCATACATCCGCAATACGTGACTGTCGAGTCCTTGAACATGCACGTTGAGCAAGGAGGTGGGGAATGAGATTCGATATCGCTGATGTCACAGCGCGAGAAATTCTGGATTCCCGCGGGAATCCGACCATCGAGGTGGACGTTACGCTCGATTCGGGCATTTTGGGGCGAGCGGCTGTTCCTTCGGGCGCGTCCACGGGTGAGCACGAGGCTGTCGAGTTGCGCGACGGCGATCCTGCTCGCTATGTGGGTAAGGGTGTGCTCAAAGCTGTGGAAAATGTGAATGAGACGATTCGGCCTGCGATCCTGGGCGAAGATGCTTCTCAGCAGCGAGCTTTGGACATGTTTCTCAAGGAGCTGGACGGAACGGAGAACAAGGGAAACCTCGGGGCAAATGCGATCCTGGGGGTCAGCGTTGCTGCCGCAAAAGCTTGCGCGGTCGAGTTGGGGATTCCGCTATACTTTTACATTGGAGGAATGAGTGCCAGGCGATTGCCTGTTCCCATGATGAATATACTCAATGGCGGTGCGCACGCGGACAACAACGTGGACATCCAGGAATTCATGGTAATGCCCCTGGGAGCAGCCAATTTCCGTGAGGGCTTGCGCATGGGCGCGGAGGTGTTCCACGCTCTGAAGAAGGTGCTCAAAGGCAAGGGGCTCAACACCTCGGTTGGAGACGAAGGCGGATTCGCTCCCAACCTGCAATCCAACGAGGAAGCCCTGCAAGTGATCATGGAAGCCATTGGGCAGGCCGGATACCAAGCGGGCAAAGATGTGTACCTTGCGCTGGATGCGGCGGCCAGTTCCTTTTACAAGGACGGGGTCTACGATCTGGCCGGAGAAGGCAAGAAGAAGGATGCTGCCCAGATGGTCGATTTCTACCGGGACCTCGTGGACCGGTACCCGATCGTTTCAATAGAAGACGGCCTTGACGAAAACGACTGGGAAGGTTGGAAGCTCCTCACCGAACGGCTCGGCGACCGCATACAGATCGTGGGGGATGATATCTTCGTCACGAACATGCAATTGCTGAAGAAGGGCATTGACCTGGGGGTTGCGAACTCTATCCTGATTAAGCTCAACCAGATCGGCACGCTGACCGAAACGAGCGACGCAGTGCGCTTGGCGTCTGAAGCAGGTTACACCGCGGTCGTTTCTCATAGGAGCGGCGAGACGGAAGATACCACCATCGCGGACCTGGTGGTGGGGCTGGGCACGGGCCAGATCAAGACCGGCTCTGCATCGAGAACCGACCGGGTGGCCAAATACAATCAGCTCCTTCGCATAGAAGAACAACTGGGGTCTGATGCGCTCTATGGCGCGCCGGAGCTGCTCAAGAGAAGAAGCTAATTGGGATGGCGGACAGCGTGGGACGCGGTGACCCCGTGAATGGCAGGGTGACCGCATCTTACTACAGCAAACTGCATTGACAGTAGCACCAAAGATCACCCTCCCCATTTCCCCTCCTATCGAGGGAGGGGATTGAAAAACCCTCTCCCCTGGTGGGAGAGGGCAGGGTGAGGGGGATCCAGCCTGATTCAAGGACACCGATCTCAACGCAGCGTGTAGTAGGGGTTGCGGCGGAGAGTCCGCTCAAACGAAATCGAAACCAAGTCATCCCTGCCTTCTCAGATCCGTGATCTTTCCGTTTCCGACCTGCTCCAGACCTGGTCGTTTCCTTCACCGGGCTCTTCCCGGGAGGGACACATCCCGTCTACGGGTGCGGGGAGCCGGTTCATCTCGTACTGTAGATAGATGACGGGTAGGTAGCACGCGCGAGCCCACGAAACGGTCCGTCGCGATGTCAGCCCGCCCCGAGAATACTCATCAAGAATGTCCACCACTCTTACAGCCAGGAAGGCGTGCGATAAGAGAGACACCATAACCAGAAAGGAGTACAAAACGTTATCCCATCCGGGCTTGGCGAATGTCCGAGGCTCGGTGTCTGCTAGTACCCAAGCTTCTACAACGTAAAGGAAAAGAAACCCATAGGGCAAGTATCGTGGCATCCTGGATGTCGTCTTGAGCTCTGCTAGGACGGACCTCATCCGAATGTACCATATAGGGACGTATAACCCGAACGTGACCACTATCAGCAGAATTACGACAACCAGCGAGGTTTTTCCGAGGGTGTCCGTTTTCCCCATCGACGCGTACCTGTGCCTTCGTTGTTGCTGGTTTGCTCGACGTTTGTTGCTCAATCCGTTGAGAAAACGCGCTCTCAGATATCTGCAGAGGCTTCCTTCCCGGTGCTACTTTTTCCACGTAGTTGTCAAGCCAAAACTTCGCGAACAAGGCTAGGCTTCGGTTACCAAAGGAGGCCTGCTCCATTTCGCCGAATGATGATCCTCAGTAGGACCGCCATATTGGCGGTCATTCAGCCTGACAGGCATTTTGCGGGCGAGGGATCACATCTTTCCGGTCCACGGACCGGCAAGATGCCGGTCCTACTACTTCGGAACGGACACTCTTGGCTACCCCGCTCATGTCGCTGATTTCTGTAATTACCTCGCTTCTGACGAGGAGGAATTACCTCCTACAACGAACCATAACGATGGCGCACAAACGCTCAACGATTTGCATACTCGACCATTCATAACGTCAAGCTCAGCAGTGCGAACAAACCGAAACCCGCGATGATTGCGCCTGCAATTCTGTTCACCCATTGCAGACTCTGAGCATTGAAGCTTGCTCGAAGCAGTCCGACACCACCTGCCAGGATGAGCCACCACAGCGCTGACCCGACAAACACTCCTAGGACCAGCACGCCGGCAGAAACGTAGTTTCCACCTTCGCTCGCTATCCCCAAGCCGGCAAATACTGCTGCGAACGAAATAACGGTCATGGGGTTGGTAAGCGTCAGGAAGAATGTTGACGCATACGCGGCCACGAGTCCGTTTTTCGTTCCCGGCGCCGCGTTTTCAGCAGGTTTGCTCATGAAAATCCGGATGCCCAGATAGCATAGAAACAAGCCTCCGAAAACGTGGAGCCACAGTTGCTGGTTGACGAGAAAGGTCGAAATGAATGTCAGGCCGAAGCCGGCAATACATGCATAGATTGCGTCCGCAGTGGCAGCTCCCAAACCCGAGACCAGGCCGGACGAACGCCCTTCTGCCAATGTCCGGCGAATGCACAACACTCCGATTGGGCCAACAGGAGCGGCAATCGAGAAGCCTACGACAAGCCCTGTGAACAACAGACCAATATCCATATGTCTAACCCCATTTGCCCATAATGCTGCCCTTTTTCCAGTTGGCGTCTGCCCGGCAAAGGTTGTTTGCCGGGTGCCACTGCTGGCTCGTCCAGCAGTGTCTTGGGCCATGCACTGCTGGACGAGCCAGCAGTGGCACCCGAGCGATTTCAAAAGCGGGGAGTTTTTGGGGGAGGGGTGCGGGGCGGGCCGGTTTTACAGCAAAAGGGCCCTCCCCGCC
>JBMOME010000073.1:13478-18424 GCA_049323095.1 Thermodesulfobacteriota bacterium | reverse complement strand
GAGGTTCGCTGCAGAACGCGCACTTGAACGGACATCCGCGGGTAGCCATAATCGGCAAATAAACACGACTCTTGAACTTCGCGAACGTCATAATATAACGATCTCTCCGAAGCAAATGCATCGCAGGGAGACAGAGTTCATCGAGATTCCTGATGCGTTCAGTGGGAGGATTTTCCACGATTTGTTCGTTGTCGCGGAATATCATGCCCCGAATACCCGAGAACTGCCGGGGTTCTCGCTCTAAAGTCTGGAGAAACTCGGCGAAGCTAAGATCGCTCTCGCCATAGAAAGCATAGTCGAAACAAGGGAAGAACGCCGCGGACTTGAAGATGTTGATGTGTTCTCCGCCTATTACTATCGGCGGCTTGAAGCCGCGGCCTTTGAGTCCTTGGGCCAATGCTACGGCTTTGTGAAAAATGGGAGACGTTGCCGTGATTCCAAGTAGATCGTATCCTCCGTCAAGAAGATGCGCAATAAGCGATTCCAGGGTGTGGTCTTCAACGTCTGCGTCGATGAGCGCTACAGAATGGCCCAACTTCTCAGCAACCGCTGCAAGGTATAATATACCTAAAGGAGGCTGGGAATTCCTCCTCTTGGCTATCTTGGTGAAAATGCCCAGGTCGTCGGTCCACGATGGGCAGACCAATGCGATTTTCAATGCGATCTCCTTAATCCTTCAGTTCACCAGCCGCAATAGAATACCTCATGTAGAACGTCGGCGCAAGGCCCGGCCAGGGCTGGGCTGCCACCTTTCAAGAAAGAGTGTGCCTGCAACCATATTCACCATCGGATCTTGAGCATCCCTTTGAGGTGGTCAAGGAATGTTCCGTTTGTCATGGTCCGCGTCAGTGTACGCATTATGTAACGAGGCCGAAAATAGAACTTCCTATAAGCCAAGGCCTCGTAACGCTTGATTACGTCCCAAGACAGAACGTCGTGGTCGGCCAGCTCTTCCGGCGGAGTGGCGAAGGTATACTTTTCCCACTCGAAAGTCCTTATTTGGCCGCGTTCCATCATTCTATCGAACACCGGAGTACCGGGAAGAGGAACCATGAATGGGAACTTAGCATAGTCCGGATCGAGCTTAATGGCAAAATCCACCGTTTTTGTCAGATCTTCCTCAGTTTCTGTGGGCAACCCTAAAATAAAATAGCACTCGGTCTCCATTCCGGCCTTTTTGGCAAAAGACACGGCCCTTTCGACCTGTTCCAACGTGATTCCCTTACGGATTTCATCCAAGACGCGTTGGCTGCCCGATTCGACACCAAAGGGAATTCTATAACATCCGGCCCGCCGCATTATCCGGAGGAGCTCCAGGTCAATCCTGTCTACTCGGATGCCGCCGCGAGGGTACCACGGGAATTTGAGGCCTCTTCGCAGTATCTCTTCGCAGACTGCATATGCCCGATCCTTGTTCGCGGTAAAATTGTCATCGATAATCTGAATTTCACGGAATCCAAGTCCAAGCATCCATTCAATCTCGTCCACTGTACGGGTGGGTGATTTGGCCCTAATTTTGTTGCCGTGAATGTTCTTGTTGCAATAAACGCATCGACCGTAACATCCTCGGGAGGTTTCCAAGTATCCGAGAGGTTCTCTTCGGCTGGCTATTTTGGGCTGACAGTAGCGGGATATATCAAGCAAATCGTATGCGGGAAAGGGTAGGTTGTCAAGATCGGTCACAAATTCGGTTCTTGAAGGCTTGGTCACACTGCCGTTCGTCTTCAAATAAACATTGGCTGCATCGGAAGACAATGCGCCGTCGGCGATCCGACTCATCGCGTAATCACCCTGGCCCTGCACCACAAAGTCGATTCGACTCTCCGTAAGCACTTGTTCTGGAAGAGCCGACGGGTGAGGCCCGCCCACCACGACTAGAATGTCGTTGCTGAACTGCTTCACGGCCTCGGTCATCCGGTAGGCCTTCCTAATCACAGGGGTCGCAGCGGTGATTCCTACAATATCGGGCAATAGAGTTCGCAAAGCATTTTGCAGGTCCAGAGCAGGATTCTTGGAAATGTTGAGGTCAACCAGTGTCACCGAATGGCCCTTTTCGCGCAAAGGTGATGCTATCGATACCAGACCGAGAGGAGTGACGCCTTCAGAAATTGCAGGCCTAACCTTGGCTGAGCCAAAAATAGATTCGAAATAGGATGGATTTATCAGTAATACTTTGGCCATTAAATTCGGCTCCTATGCCCTGTTTCTCCGATTCTGCATATTTCCATTAAGCGTTCCATGTTTATTGACGGTTTCAGGAGCAGTAGGCTCAATGCCGTACAAGCCATTATTATGCAGCCAGTGTTCCATCCGATCAAGAGGCCTACTGAAAAGGGCAAACTGGTCGCATAGAGCGCCCATGCCAAGAAGCCTACGACAACGTTGCCGGCCCAGCATACGATGAGCAGCAGCAAGAACAGTTTGGCCGGATTAAACTGAGCAAAAAAAGTGATAATAATCTGGAGCGCTCGGAGACTATCCTTGAGTTTTCTTACCTTGGTACGCCCGATGCGGGGATGGTACTCGACCGGAACGTACGTCACATGGAGGTGGGTGAGCAGGAACAAAAGTGTCAGGGTCGTTGTGAAAGAGAATCCTGTGGAAAAGGAGCTACGTACTTCAAGGACCGGGCGTCGATCGAATATCCGGAAGCCGCTGTTTATGTCCGGAATATGCCGGCCTGATGCGAATTCCGCCAAAAAGCGAAATACAGCTCTCTGAAGCCATGTGATCCGAGAGCCGTCAAAATGCTTGCCTCGTCGGCTGCCCACAACCATTTGAAAACCTCGGTCGTAGGTAGCAGCGAGTTCGATGAGGCGGCTTATGGGGTATGTTCCGTCAGCATCCACAATGGCGATCGTGTCGTGCCTAGCCGCAAGAATCCCCGTCATCAGGGACTTGCCGTAACCGCTGTTGACCGGGTGCCGGATAACTCTCACCCCTGCGGCCCGGGCCAATTCAGCTGTGCTATCGGTGCTTCCGTCATCCACTACCAGCACCTCTGTGGTCCGGCCGAGCCTTGGCAAGACATCCTTAATAGCCTCCAAAGTTTCTTGGATGGCTCCTTCTTCGTTGTACGCAGGTATAACGATGGTCATCCCATCAGGTTGGGAGTCGATCAGGGATTCTTGATTGTCCGGCGTCATATTATTTCACCATGAACCAGTCTTGGAATTGACGTTTCCAGGGTATCCGCGGGCTTCGGGGAATCGGGCTAGAGTTTCGCCAGATGCAGTCCCAGCACAGCTAGACCGTACCGCTGGAATTCCGTTCTACTCTCACCAAGCGCCGCATCGGATATCAGCCCATTATCGCGTGGTATTTCCAAGGGAAGACCCTGCGTAGGCGCATTGAATCCACTCTTCGCGCGGAAAAGTACGGAACTGGGAACTCGTCCGCGCATCGCCTTCTTGAGGATCGCTTTCCCTTGTCTATGCGAATACTTATCCTCAACGGGCAATCTCGATGTCCAGTCTACGAGACGACTATCCAAGAACGGAGCCCTCGCTTCCAGCGAGTGGGCCATAGTGGTGCGGTCCACTTTCACGAGAATATCGTCCTGCAACCAGGTCTTCGCATCCACGTAGAGGCACGCGTCCAGGAATTCAAGTCCGGCAGCTTCTTCGAAGTACTTTCGAAAAACCTCAAACGGATCGTATCCTCTTGTTTGGCGTTCAAGGTCAGGAGTCATGATACGTTTCTTTGCTTCTTCCGAGAAGAGCTCGCGCCATCGGCAATGAGCCTTCCACGCTCCGTCGGTTCCTCCTATGAAAAACTGTCGGGCCTTGTAGTCAATGCCTACTTTTCTGGATGAGAAGTGAGGGAAACGTACAGCAAGCTGGGCGGCTCGAATCCTGGCCCATTGAGGCACGGCCTGATAAATCCTGAAATACTGGTTCGCCCGATACGTGGGATAGCCGGCCAGCATTTCGTCCGCACCGTCGCCTGAGAGAGCCACGGTTACGTGTTTGCGTGTGAGACGAGCCAAATGCCACATGGGAATGGCCGAGGTATCGGCAAAAGGTTCGTCAAAGACCTCTCCAAGGCACGAAAAAACATCTTGATCCGTGGGGTCCACGAGTTCGTTGTGGTGAACCGCGCCGGTAAATTCGGCCACCTCGGCTGCCCAACGGCTCTCATCATATGAGGAATTCGCGAACGCCATGCTGAACGTGCGGGGAACCGAGGTGGAATTCCTTGACATGGAAGCCACCACAGACGAGGAATCAATTCCTCCGCTTAGAAAGGCACCAAGCGGCACGTCCGAAACCAAGCGACTTTTCACCGCGTCATCGAATCGGTTCAGGAACTCAGCGATCCGAAGATCTTCCGGAACCGTCACCTTAGGCCGGAACGTGGATAGCAGACTCCAATAGCTTTCTATCGAGAGGCGTCCGGCCTTCAACACCGCGTAGGAGGACGCGGGCAGGCGATAAATATGGCGGTAGATGGTGCGGGGAGTCAGAACATAGCCGAAGGAAAGATAATCGCTCAATGCGCAGGGATCCCATTCTCCTGAGATCCCCCCCGCTGCAATCAACCCCTTAATTTCAGAAGCGAAAATGAACTCGTTCGGCAGCAGTGCGTAATGCAGTGGCTTCTTGCCGAATCGATCTCGGGCTAGGAAAAGTTCTTCGGACACCTTGTCGTAAATCGCGAAGGCGAACATCCCTTCCAACCGCTGAAGGGCTTGTGGTCCCCACTGTGCGTAGGCTTCCAAGAGGACTTCCGTGTCCGAAGTGCCCCGAAACACCACACCCACTGACTCCAGGTCTGTTCGCAACTCTGGGAAATTATAAATCTCCCCATTGAACGTTATGACGAACCGGCCGGTTGCGGATATCATAGGCTGTGAGCCAGTTTCGGTCAGGTCTAGGATCTTGAGGCGGCAATGGCCCAAGCCAACCGGACCTTCAATCCATATTCCGCTACTGTCCGGTCCTCGT
>JBMOME010000073.1:0-13468 GCA_049323095.1 Thermodesulfobacteriota bacterium | reverse complement strand
GGTACTGAGCGCGGTTCATGAGTTGCATCCGTTGCGGCAGGATGCTCCGGCCTTTAAGATCGACTATGCCTGCTATACCACACATGCCAGCAAGTATCTTTCGTTGATAGCGCCACTTCTCAGCATTCTTTCACGCGCGGTCTCAAGGGTGATGGATGCGTGATTGTCGCTACCGGGACCAAATCGAATTAGAATAAACGCTCCTGGGCCCATATGTCAAACACTTTCGCCGAGCCGTCAAAGCGCGGTAGCGCAGTGTGTTTCCAACAAAGTGTCATGATGACTGCGTCGGGCTGGAAATCCCCTTCGCTTTGGACCGCGCAACGACGTCGAACTTTAGTTCGAGAGACGCGCATCCGTAGGCTTCCCGTAATTGGTTGCTTGAGATCGCCCTGGTACAGAAGGCCGGCAATCATGCAACGTTGTTGAAGTTGCTTGACAAGATCATGGGAAGCGCCTTCAAGCGGATTTCACCAGCACAATTTGACAAAACATTCCAAGCAGATGCATCCATGGACTGAGAAGCTTTTCAATGAATGTGAGAGGTCCAAATACCGCTCCCGGCACCAAAGATCTCAGAGATACTCCGCCGGCAAGAACGTACCTAAAGGGCATGAATACTTCAAGGTTTTGTATCCTCCAACCGGGGAATTGTTCCTCAAAACGATTTCGATCTCTGTAGAACAATATCCACGGCAACGCTTCATTTGCGCCGGACAAAGGTCCTGTGGAATTGAACTCCCAATCGGGCGTATTGGGATCGAACGGCTCGTGATGGAAGTTCGTATAGACCCACGTGGACCACGGAGTAACCCACGGTTCGATCATCACAATTCTGCCTTCCTTGCGAATACACCGCGTAGCCTCATGGAAGAACCGCGGGCTCTGCGGCAAATGGTGCAATACGTCGACCATGGCGATCGCCCGCAGACTATTCCTCTTGAACGGTAGACAATGAGCATCGAGAATAATCGACACATTCGGCAGGTAGAACACATCGGATGCAATTACATCCGGTGCGAGTTCCGAAAGAAAGCCTCCGCCGGATCCCAGCTCCAGGACGGGTTCATCGCCGGCAGGGAGTGATTGCACAATCCAGTGGTACCATTCAAGGTATATTTTGTGCAAAAATGTTTTCTCTTTGATGATCCTTTGCCGCAAGAGCGTGGATTGAGCGTCATCGACATTAAGTCCACGCGTCAAGGGATGTGCAAGCAATGTCGAGAGTAACTTCATGCAGGATGCCTTCGGATATCGGCAGTATTACAAAGATCATGGTGCAGTCGGCCGCGGCCGAGCGCCTGACAGAGCCCCCTTCATGATTGACATGGCAGCACCGAACAGCCATTTAGCCTCACTGAAAGACCGGATTTTGAGAATCAACTTCAGCTTCTTTTTCAGATTGTAAAACTCCTCGTAAGCCCTTCTGTAACGGTCGAGCACCACTTGTTCGGTAAGGCCGTCGTATTCGTAGAAGACCCGGCCTGCATAGAAGCCTGCATCAATATTGCGCGAGGTGTCTATAAGGAATCGGCCGTTCTCTTGAACCAGCCTATAGAGCTCGGTGCCGACAAACGGTATGGCCATGCAGAAGTTGGCCACATCCAGGTCGAGCTTTCGCGCGTAGTCAAGGGTTTTGCGGAATGCCTCCTCGGTTTCACCCGGCAATCCGATTATGAAGAAACCAAAGACAGCGATCCCATGCTTCTTGGCCCAGCGCACCGCGTTCTCGATCTGAGCGAGGTTGCTCTCTTTCTGGCAGAGCTTCAACACTTCTTCGTCGGCTGATTCTATGCCGATACCCAATTTTGTCACACCTGCATGCTTCATTTTCACCATAAGATCTTCTTCCAGCAGTTCAGTTCGGATACCGCTCTGAAGGTTCAAAGCAAGTTTCCCCTTGTATGCCGAAATCAGGCCGTCCAGGATTTGGTCCATTCGTTTCCGGTTTAGGGAAAAGTTGTCGTCGAGAATATCGATTTGACGAACTCCATACTTTCGATGGAGCAATTCGATTTCCTCGAGAACATTTGCGGCACTGCGGAACGTGACACGCCTTCCGAAAACATCCTTGCTGCAAAAAGTGCAGCCGTACGGACAGCCCCGCGTGGTAATAATCGGGGCAGAAGGGGACCTAACCGCTCGCGACCTGTACGTCCTGAGCGGCGGCAAAAGGTGAAACGCGGGGAAGGGGATCCGGTCAAGATCCGTGATTCTTTCCACAGGGTTGCTCACGGTCGTCATCCCGTCGCGCGCGCGGTACACCGCGCCGGGTACGCCGTCGTCAAAGGCTGTGGAACCTGCGGCAAGATTTTCCATGATCCGGACTATGGCGAATTCTGCTTCGCCTCTGACGAGGCCGTCGCAGCGAAAATCTTCTAGGACAGTATGGGGTATGGTTGTAGGCACTGGGCCGCCAACCACAACGGTCGTTTCGGAATTGCGCGACTTCACTGCGCGGGCAATCTCCCGAGACGCATTGTACGTGAACGAATTGATGCTAATTCCGACCATTGAGGCGTCTTTGGGTATGCGGTCCACCACTTGGGCCGGTGACAGGCCCTGAACGTAGGCATCAACGATCGCACAGGGAAAACCGTTCTTCTCCAGCATGGCCGCGAGATAGCCCGCGCCGAGTGGAGGCAGGATCGTGGCATCGTTGAGCCCGCTACCACCTGGGTTGGGACTAACGAAAACAGCCGTGGGTTTGTCTTGCTTCACCAAAATCGACCTACTTCGTTAGGGCTATTCACACAAACTTAACTCTCCTGGCTGCATGAACAACCATCTTGAGAAGCAGCCACCCGTGTCGCCAGCGCTGGATGTTGGTTTCGCCGTATGTACGTTGCCGATAGCGTACCGGCAAGTCCAGAAGTTTCAAAGAAAGCTTAGCAGCTCCGAAAAGCAAATCGAAATCCCCAAATGGATCGAATCGGGCGAAAAATGCCTTATCAGCGGCAATACGCTCATAGTCCCTTTTCCACAGCACTTTTGTCCCGCAGAGCGTGTCTTTGATGGGTTGCCCCAGCAGCCACGAAAAGGCCAAGCTGAAAAAACGGTTCCCCACAACATTACAGAATTGCATGGCCTTGTCTTCCATTGGGTAGACCAGACGCACGCCATTGATGAACTCGCCCTGACCTGAAACAAGCGCCTCGTAGAAGCGAGGCAAGTCCGAAGGCGGAACCGTCAAATCCGCATCCAATATCATGAGAATGTTATGTTGTGCACATGAGAATCCAAGTCTCACCGCGTCGCCTTTGCCTTTCCCGGTTTGCTTGAGAACTTGGCAACTCCGCTCCGGATGTGCCTTTACCGCCTCTTGAATGGCTGCGTACGTATTATCTGTGGAATGACCTTCTACGAAAATCAGCTCAGTATGGGCACCCATGTCCGGAACGCTTGTGATGATTCGTTCAATGTTACCTTCTTCGTTCCGAGCAGGTATCACAACCGAAACACCGTCACCTTTCGATGATTGGGCAGGCGTTGATCGGACACGAGCTACCAGCACGTGTGTCAGAGCAAACCATCGGAATGGCGCAAACTTGACCAAATAACGGTTACACAGCCGGGCGAGGAGAGGGACGTCCAAAGGAAACAAGATTTCAGTCGACTTCCTCACCACCTCCAGATCAGCCAATGAGAGCAAGTTGGTGATGTCCTCGGCCGTCAACCAATTCTGTGGCAGCAGAGGCGTTGCAAGCCCCAGAGCCCGCACCAAGGTCAGTTGCGGTTGCCACACACGGCTGTACGAGTTGAGGATGATGCGCGTCTGAGGACCGCACCAGGCTTTGATCCTCTCGAATACTTGCTGCACGTCCCAAAGATCATTGACCACGTCGGAAAGGATAATCGTGTCAAAGGTACCTTCGAGAGCCGCGTCGTGGATGTCGGCGTGCACAAAACTGAGCTTCGGGTATTTCTCACGGGCCTGATGAACCATTTGGCCGGAAAGATCCACGCCTACACCTTCGGAAGGAGCGAGGGCTGCCAAGAGGTCGCCTGTTGCGCAGCCCAGTTCCAGTACCTTCTGCCCTGGGGGTACCAGGTCTCGGTAGATCTGCTCCAGTCTTCGATGGTAATAGTCACCCCATGTGGGCCTCGGTCTGAGAGCCACAGCGTCCCAATGAGCGATGCGCTTGAGGGTGTATTCTGTCCTGCCAGGATCGTGGGAAGACGGGGTCGAAGCTTCTACCAATGAATCCCCCTCGGCCGACGAGCTAGTCCTACGCGAGACGCTCAGTCGGCCGGCCCTAGAAATAGCATCCAAATACAGCGATGGTCGCGTCTCATTCAAGTTGCCACAGCATCGATGAGTAATGAATCGCATAACAAGCGATGGCCGTGGCAGGCAGCCGATGCCTGCACGAAGCGAGCGTCTGAATCGGCTGGAAAACGTGTGGTACCATCCCGTTTCATTCTAACGGCGAGCTCTGCCCCAAGTCAAGGCGCATGTTGCGGGCTCTCTTGAGCCGGCTGACTTGTGGCATCAGTGCCTCCCATTGGAAAGGTTGAGACAAATCACTCCCACAACGATCAATCCGATGGAGAAGACTTTGAAGATCGTGAGCGGTTCCTTGAAGTATGCCATGCCAATGGCCGCGATAAGAGCCGTTCCCAACCCGGACCAAACCGCATAAGCGACGCTCACATCCAGATGTCTCAGACAGAGAGTAAGGGCGGTGAACGAAACGCTGTAGAACACGAAAATAAGAATCGATGGCAAGAGTTTGGTGAGGCCGTCAGAAAGCTTCATGGACGTGGTGCCCGCGACCTCAAAGAGAATGGCAATAATCAGATAAATCCAGCTTGTCATGAGCGACCCTCTTTCATCCGGTTTCCGAAAGGTCCAGATTACATCGGCGCGGCGGATTTGGACAGTCCTTGCAATGTATCGGGAGTATAATCCAAGACGCTCAGCGTGTGAGGAAGAGAGGGAATGAGGAGTCCGGGGAACCAACCTCTCTTGCGTGGAGGTAGTCCCCCGGATTTCCCGAAAGTGGTCCTATTTTGGATTTCTGACTGTCAGAACGGGGCATCGGGCGCTTCTGACCACATTTTCCGCGGTGCTCCCAAGGATGAGATGCCTTATGCCCGTCCAGCCGTGGGTTCCCATGACAATGACGTCTACAGAGTGGTCGTCGGCGAATCGAACGATTTCCTCCGCCGGAGAACCGGTGAGCAGAAGAGTCTTTACCGACGAGACCTTCTTCCGGCATTCAGCCGCAGCGCCTTCCAGTTCTTCTTGTGCCCCCTCCTGGATGTTTCGCTCCAGAAGGGCCAGATCGACGGGGAGCTTGTTTTCGAAAGATGGATAGCCCAAGAGGCGAGAATTCACCACGTGGACGATAATGAGCTCCGCGCCGAAGGCTTTGGCAAATTCGACGGCCTTAGATCGAGCCGGGGCGGAATTCTCAGAGAAATCGGTGCAAAAAAGTATCTTTTTGATCGCCATGACAAGGCCCACCTCTTCAGAGATTCCTCACGTTACCCTACTCGTTCTGATTGCACAAATTCTTCTCGCGTGCCTTCACGGTGATCAACCAAATACAAGAGCGTGCCTTTGGTCTTAAGCTCTTCGACCATCTGAGGCACCTGGTCTCGATCCAGGTTGTACGCTCGAATGTACACGTGTCGGCGCCCCGATGGCGCCCTTTCGTACGACGAGAGTACACTTACCAGCCTGCCTCCGCACTTCCGCACTACGTCGGTAAGTTGCTTGATCGACCCGGCACGATCCGCAATGTCAAACGCGAGCTGAAGCCCCCGTTTTTCAAATCCCGTCAGAGAAAGCAGTGCCCGATAGATGTCTCTTTGGCCGATGGTGCCGACCAATCTACCGCCGTTGTCCACTACGGGCGCGCCTGATATCTTGTGATGCAGCAACAGAGCAGCAGCTTCCTCCAGGGTAAAGTCAGGCGGCACGGTAATGGGGTTCTTGGACATAATCTCTTCACACGTGATTTTGGCGATAAGATATGCCAGCTCGTGAACATCCAGCGACGTTGCGTCCGAAGCGGAGGCTCTCTTCAGGTCGCGGTCGGTGATGACCCCTGCCAGCCCCCCGTCTTTCAGGACGGGCAGCAACTGGACGAAATATTCTTTCATTTTAGTGATCGCTTCTTGCATAGAGTCGCCGGCGTTCACCGTGATTACGGCTCTTCTCATCCAGTACTTCACGAGCATCATCTCTCTCCTGTGTGCTATTCCCAGGCCTCGGAAAAATGCTTTGGCCACGGCCGACCCGGCCTACTCCACGTTCCCTGGCCGATCGACCAGATCTCTTGCGCCGACGATTACCCCGCGGCCCTTTCCGCACCGACTCGATCGCCCAGGTCCAGCAAGGTCTTAGCCATCTTCTCGAGGTACTCGTTGATCAGCCGGAACGAATCCAAGATATCCCGGTACACAGGTGACGCCTCCACCGCGCAATAGCCTCCTTCCAGGCGATCCCAGTGTGTGATCTTGAAATCCTCCACCATTTGCCGAAGCTTATCACCCTGGGAAAGGATGTGTTCCAAAAGTATCTTATTCGGTGTTCTAAAGGCGTCTCGTAAGTTGGCCATCATGTCCAAGAGGACTGCAAAGAGTTGGTCGAGTTCTGCGTGAGCCTTCTCGCTAAATGGAATGTGGTCTCTGGTCTTAGTCCGGCAACACCTCAGTATGCCCTCTAACAGGTTTCCGATTCGCTCCAAGCGATAGGGGAAGCGGATAACGCCCTTGAGGAGCTCTCCCCGAACCTTAGAAGAAACCAGATCTTTGGTAAGCACCTTTTCCTGTCGGCGGACTTCTTCTGCCAGAGCCTGGCATTGCTGTGCCTGCGCTTCCGGACAGGTGACCACGCACTTCGAGAGGATGCGCGTCAGCTCGATCTCTTTGCTGATCATGATGAGCAGCCCCTCTTCCAGACTCACTGACTCGGCGTATGGTTTCTTATAGTAATCTTCAAGCCTGGTGACTTCTGTATCCAATCTTGGGCTCATCATGCGGAACGGGTTAGCAAAGATGCCCTTTTCTTTCATGCTATCGCCTCCTGGTGTGCCGATATACGCCTCTGCAGATCCTCCACTCCCTTGCCGGGTCTCCACGGAGGAGTCCCAGTCTCTCTGACGGCCACGGATGTTTTCATGGGGATGAGATATCACACGCCTGGATCAGGGGATTGACCGCAATACCTGTCGGCGGGTCCTGCTGCCTCCAATCAGAGCACGTTTCGGAGTGATGAGCTGTGGTCGATTTCACTCCGTCCCCCCTATCGGGTCCGCATCACGTCCACGTGTCTCGTCTCGTCCCGCTCTGATTGGCCTCTTCGTGCCTCCCCGGATTTCATCCAGGCGTGTGAAAACGTCGGGACTGTTGTCCCGTCAATCAACTTCTATGGACAGGGCTTTCTTGCCGGCAACTTCAGCCCTGGTAAGCTAAACCACGTTCCTGATCTTCTCCCTCACTGCAATGAGCACGCCCGCTGCGGCAAGCATGCTTCGCTCCTCCATACCATCGGCATATTCCGCGAGGATCTGCGCATAAGCATGTTCAGGACCAAGCAGTTGACTCACGCATTCGGACGCCTTCTCCCGCCAGCGGAGAAATGCGTGTCGATCGAAATCGCTGTTGAGAACATCCCACCCCGCCTCAATCAGGTCGTCAATGACCGTCCTGGCCGGCATCGTTCAACCCCCTGGTGAACGAGGGGTTTATTCTCCGGTGGCAACCGACTCCGTGCCGGGCACCTGCCGTATTCTGTCCCCCTGTCGTGATGTGAAGAGAGCATTTTTCGTGCCAGATCGCGCCGGACGTTTAGGAAAGCAAACGGTCACACCGCCCCATGCATCGAAGCCGCGTTTCAAGCGGTATCTTAAGAGTGAGTGAAGTGTGGAGCTGCGTCCTCGCAGGCGAATTGGCAGGGTGACTATAACGTGCTGATATCAGGAGGTGTTTTACAAGGGCCGCGGCAGAGCCGGATTCACAAAGAGCTCGTTCGGCCCATGAATCCTCGCGGTGCATTACCCCGTGATGTGCGAAAACGAGACGCTTGCGGGATATTATAGGAAGATCTTCAGGTTATGGAAAAGCGGCTGTCACAAAAACGCACGCGATATCAAGCCACTGTCTCATCTTCGCCCGCGATCCCATACGCCTTCATGTGTCGATAAAAGGTGTACCGCGATACTCCGAGCAATCGAGCAGCCTCTGTCTTGCTCCCATCGGCCCGGCGGAGAGCCTCCTCGCAGAGCGATTTTGCCACATCATCCGTCACGTCATTGAGACTGTGCTTTGTGGGAAATCGGACCAGGTATGACCAGTCTTCCGAGCCCGCGTTAGGCAGCGGCAGCCCAACGTCAAATTCGCCCTTGTCCCAAAGCATCAGAGCCCTCTCCAGAACATTTCGCAACTCCCGCACGTTTCCCGGCCAATAGTACCGGGTCAAGCGGTTCATGCCTTGGGGATCGATTACCGGCAGTTCGGGGAGCTGCATGTCTGCTCCGAGGCTGGACATGATCTCTTCCACGATTACCGGGATGTCCTCGGTCCGGTCTCGAAGCGGAGGAACATGTATCGTGAATACGTTCAGGCGATAGAAAAGGGCCTCCAGGAAGCGCTTTTCCAAGACTTCTTCCTGCAAATTGCGATTGGTGGCCGCGATGAGTCGAGCATTCACGTGGATGCTCTTCTCGCCGCCCACCCGGAGAAACGACTTGGTGTCGAGGAACGTGAGCAGCTTGGACTGAAGCGGCAATGATAACTCGCCGATTTCGTTCAGGAGCAAGGTCCCGCCCTCGGCAAGTTCCAGAAGGCCTCTCTTTCGACCTCGTGTCCCGGTGAACGCGCCTGGTTCGTGCCCGAAGAGTTCGGATTCGGCAAGTTCTCCGGGAACCGCCGCGCAATTAATGGCAAAGAACGGCCCACTGGCGCGCCGCGAATGATCGTGAATCCAGCGGGCCAGGTAATCCTTGCCGCTGCCGCTCTCGCCCAGCAAGAGTACGAGGCTGTTGGTGGCCGCGGCCTGCCTGGCCTGCTGCATGGTTTCTCGCATGGTCTTGGAGGGGTAGTCTTCGATCTGTACCGGAGCAGCAGGCGCAGCCTTTTTTCGTTCAGTGATATTGCGAGAGATTCCGCAAAGGCCGATAATATCGCCTCGCGGATCCCGGAGGGGCACCCTGGTATCGTGGAAGACCAGTTCCACCCCTCTCACCGGCCTAGTGTGCTCTTCTTCGATCGATTCCCCGCTCAGTACCCTCAGGTCCACCTCTTTGATATGTTCCGCAGCTTCTTCGCCATAGATGAAGTCCGCGTCTTTTCCCAAGAGTTCCCACACAGGTACCCCGGTCAGTGCCGCCATGGCGGAATTGACGTGGGTGTATTTGAGGTTGCGATCTTTAATAAATATGCAGTCCTGGGCGCTCTCGATGACGGCGCGAAAGCGCTCTTCGCTCCTACGGAGAGCCTCCTCCGCGAGGCGGTGCTCGGCTCGTATCTCGGCCTCTCGGATCTCCCGTTGGATTGCGGGAACCAGTCGGGCAAGCTTATCCTTCATGATGTAATCGTGCGCGCCTGCCTTCATCATTTCCACCGCGGCTTCTTCGCCGATCTTCCCTGAGACAAGTATGAACGGAAGATCCAGCCCTCGTTCCTTTACCAGCTCCAGCGCGGCAGGTCCGCTGAATCGCGGCATCGCGTAGTCTGCGATACAAACATCCCAGGAGTTGGCGTGCAGCGCGCTATTCATCGCCTGCTCGGTTTCAACGCGTTTCCAAATTGGCTTGTGCCCTGCAAACTCCAATTCGTTGGCAATCAGGAGAGCATCGTCTTCAGAGTCTTCCACGATGAGCACTTTGAGGGTTTCTGCCATCAAGGGCCTCTCTTGGCGGTCAAGTTGACCGTCGGTTGTCGGATGTACGGAGCTAGGTTCTTTGGCAGTCCGCATCAGCTTCCCGGGAGCGGCTCATTCAGAACCAGCCAGTAAAGCCCCAGTTGCCGAACCGCCTCCACGAATTCCCCAAAATCAACCGGTTTCCGAACGTATGAGTTTGCACCCAACGCATAGCTTTGGATCACATCTTCTTCCTCCTTCGAGGAAGTGAGAACGATCACGGGAATCAACCTGGATCGCGGATCCGCACGAAGGCAGCGCAGGCATTCAAGTCCATCGACCTTGGGCAACTTTAAGTCCAAGAGCACGAGTACCGGCCTGTCCGCAACGTCGCGCCCGTCGTAGGCGCCTCTGCCAAACAAGTAGTCCAGAGCTTCTGCCCCGTCATGGACTACCACCACTTTGTTCCCGATGTTATTCTCCTTGAGCGCAAGGAGAGTCAGTTCTTCGTCATCAGCGTTATCTTCCACCAACAGCACGATGCCATCACTCATGATTGTGCCTCTCGCGGCAAAGTAAAATAGAACGCGGCGCCTTGTGTCTCCATGCCTTCAGCCCAGACGCGCCCACCGTGACGGCGTATGACGCGCTGGACAATTGCCAATCCGATGCCTGTACCCGGGAAATCACTTGCACTGTGCAGGCGCTGAAAAGCGCCGAAGAGTTTCTCCACGTAGGCCATATCAAATCCTGCACCATTATCGCGTACCCAATATACAACCTGGCCGTCCTGCTCCGTCGCCCCGAATTCAATACGGGCCGAGCGCTTGCCTGATGTAAACTTCCAGGCGTTACCAAGCAGATTCTCCAGGGCAACCCGGAGTAGGCGCTGATCTCCCTGAGCGTGGAGGTCCTTCTCTATGATGAGCTCCACGTCTCGCACCGGATCGGCTTGGCTCAGTTCGTCCGCAATCTCCCTCACCATCGCGGACAGGTCCACGGGCCCGATCGTCATTTCGTTGCGTGTTAGCCGAGACAATTGGAGCAGGTCGTCGATAAGGTGCCCCATGCGTTGAGTTGCAGCTCGCACGCGAGACAAGTAGTCCCGCCCCTGGCCGTCCACCGAATCTTGGTATCTTTCCAGGAGGAAACGACTGAAGCCGTCTATGGCCCTCAGCGGGGCCCTCAGGTCGTGTGACACGGAGTACGAGAACGCCTCCAATTCCTTGTTCGCCAATTGCAGCTGGGCGGTTCGCTCTGCAACGCGGCGTTCCAATTCCGCGTTGAGGCGCTGGACCGTCTCAAAAAGTCGTGCGTTTGCTATGGCTACCGCAGCCCGGTCTGCTATGTACTGGAGAAGAGCCTGATCTTCTCCGTTGAATGGGTTTCCCACGCTGTCGCGCACCATGGTGAGTGTACCGATTACCTGCTCTTCAGCCCGCAAAGGTGCAATGAGAAGGCTGCGAATAGAAAAATGCTCTACAAAATCGTGGTACAGGCGAGGGGCCAGGTTTCTCAAGAATTCCTTTGAAATAATCGGGGCTAGTATTCCCCGACCGCTGTGCACCACTTCACTCAAGGCGTCCTTGTCCGACGAAAGAGGGAACGAGGATAAGAGCTCTCGGAGCTGACGCCTTGCAGAAGGATCCCGATGATAGCTCGCCACCGGAGTGAGGTGCGTCCCATCATCGGACAGGACATGGATTACACAGAATGCGCCCAAGAGGTCGGTTGCGCGGCGAGCTACGTAATTGAGCAAAGGTCCGTAATTCAGGCCGGTTCGCGCGAACGCTTCGGATATCTCCGCGAGCAATTGAGCCCGAACCGCGTTCTGCCGCAAGTGCTCTTCCGCGGCCTTGCGTTCGGTGATGTTGAGGAGAATGGCCACGATTCCCATGACCTCGCCACGTGCGCCCCACAAAGGCGCTGTATATATGCTAATGGTGAGCCTGGAGCCGTCTGCCCTGCGCCAGTTAAGCTCATCGCCCTCCAGAGATTCGCCGGCAAGTATTCGAGTCCAAAGCTGACGCCCCTTATCTGCTTCCTGATCGTGAAGCAACGGTAGGGTGCGGCCCACGATCTCCTCTTCTTTCCAGCCGAAGACGCGTTCTGCGGCCGTGTTCCACATGTCGACCAAGCCCTGGGAATCCAGAGTGCAAACAGGAACCGGGGAGGCCTTGAGGACCGCCTCAATGGTTTGCATGGATCGCCTTAGTGCTCGCTCCGAGTTGTCACGCTCGCTTTCGCGCAGTTGCAAGGATTCTGCCATCGTGTCGAAGGCCGCGGCCAACTGGCCGATTTCACCCTCTTCAGGCCTGACGCCGGTTCGGGCGGCCAAATCTCCCCGGCCTATCTTTTCTGTAGCGCTGAGCAGCCTCCTTACCCCGCGGATAACGAACAGATGACCGTACACTCTGGCGCCAACCAACACCAGAGCCGTTGCAATTCCCAGCGCGAGCAAATTGCGAGCCAACAGGCGGTTCGAGGTCTCAAACGCCACGTCCACGGGGATACCCACATACACGTACCCCACGTTGACGTATCGCCCGAGAGGAGTGAAACCATACAATCTTGAAATACCCTCAAGGCTGAGCGCCTGCGCAACCCCTTCACTCTGGGACAAGACGGTTTTCACGATTTCCGCTTCACGGGCATCCTCTCCCACCCACGGATCCGGATTAGGCCATCGACCGAGGATCGTTCCTCGGCGATCGATGACCGTGATTCCGCCTCCCGGGGGCAATTGTGCTTCAGCGGCATGTTTGACAAACCAGGTGACGTCCAACGCGGCAACGAGGATGATACGGATTCGGCCGTCCTCACCCGTAACCGGATACGCGAAGCTGATCGACGGCTGGCCGCTCACACGACCCACCTGGAAGTCGCTCACCGTGAAATCACGGGTCTCCTTGGCTCTCTGAAAGTATTCCCGGTCCCCTATGTTAACCGGCCCGCCTATGGTGCGGCTGGCGCAAAAAATGTTTCCTTCCGGATCGACCGCTCCGAGCACCGTAAAGAAAGGGTTTATTTCCATGAGGCTTTGGAAGAGATCTTCGCAAGCCTTGCGGTCACGTTGGCTTAGAGCGGGGAAGCGTGCCACTGCTGCAAGCACTTGCTGCGTGGCCGTGATCATCTTTTCCACTTCAGAGGAAAGTTCTCCCGCAAGTCTCAAACACTTTTCTTGAGCCTGAATGCGCGCGGCTTCACGCTGCTCAATGCCTGTGTACAGAATCAGCGCCGGAGCAGGGATACCAGCCAGCATAACCAGCAACATGAGGCGGGCTTGCAGGGTGCCCAGCCAGCGCAACATCCTTCTCTTCCTCGCTCAGTGGATAGGACTCGGACTATCTCATCATAGAGCGTGCAAGGTTCCGAGCCAAGACAAAAGCCGTGGTAAGCCTCGGCCGTCCTATAGTACCAGTTAGCTTTCAAACGATGAAGATGACGTCGTGCCCGAAGCAGCACTGACCTGGGCCCCAGGTCAGTGGCGCCCAACATCCAATCGATCGGCCCGGGGGTGCCACGGATCTGAGCTTTGACAGGTCCGTGTCTGATTCAGAGGACTTCTCATCGTTTGGCCGCGCACAGGTATAAGGGGGCACCGCTCTCTTGCACGAAAAAAGGACGCGGCGCGTAGTCTTTTTCCCCGTGCTG